>CAYYRG010000047.1:0-9602 GCA_964474015.1 uncultured Anaerolineaceae bacterium
CCAACAGCCCCTGCTGCACAGCAGGGGCTGTTTTTTTATGCTATAGTAAGAATAGCAAAACTCCACTTTCTCGTACCCCGAGGCTTCACACCACGGCTGCGGGAGACACTGCCCCACATTCAGGCCCCGCTTTCCGCCGCCTCTCCAGAAAAAAAGGAGGACTTCCCATGAACGGCTCGTTCTATCGGCTCGTCGTCAGAGCAGGAGGCGTCATCGGCACGGCCTACGCGCTGGAAAGCGCAGAAATTCACATCGGGCGCGATGCGCAAAACGACATCGTGATCGCGGAGGCCGACATCTCCCGCCGCCATGCCCGCCTCACCCGTCAGGGCGATGGCTACATTCTCGAAGACCTTGGCTCGACCAACGGCACTTTCGTCAACGGGCAACGCCTCTCTGCCCCCTACGCCCTCCGGCCAGGCGACGAAGTACGCCTGGGCCCCAAGGTCGTGCTGGTTTACGAACGCATTGCCGACCCCAACGCCACGGTGGCCATTTCAGCCGAGACCCTGCAAACCACCGCCCCGCCTCCCGCACCGCCCCAGCCGTCCCCGGCGCCAGCCTCTCCCCGCCCGGCCCCCACTGCCGCCCCACCATCCACCGCCCCGCCCAGGCGCAGATCGGCGGCGTGGCTCCTGGCTCTGCTCGCCGGCCTGCTGTTGGTTTGTGTTGCCATTGGCGTTTTCCTCTACTTTGCCCCGGCCAGTTTTTGGTGCGCCGTGTTTCCCTTCCTCTTTCCCGGCGCATGCTAACCTGCCAAGGCGTGTTACAATCTCCCTGACCCATCTTCGCCCTTTAGGAGGTTGACCATGTCTCCCATGTTCGTGCCCGGCCCGGTGGATGTCGCGGAAGACGTCCTCCAGGCGCAGACCCATCCCATGATTCCCCATCGCAGCGCCGAATTTGAGACCGTCTTCCACCGCGCTGAACAAAAAGCACGCCAGTTGTTCTTCACCCAATACCGCGTGTTCATCACCGCATCTTCCGGCACCGGCCTGCAGGAAGCCGCCGTGCGCAACCTGGCCAAAGAAAAGGTACTGGCCTGCGTCAACGGCGCTTTTGGCAAACGCTGGGCTGAAGTAGCCGAGACCAATGGCAAAACTGTCACCCGGCTGGAAATCGAATGGGGGCAACCCATCACACCCGAAGCCGTAGCCGAAGCCCTGAAGAAAGACCATTACGAAATCATCACCGTGGTCCACAACGAAACCTCGGTAGGGCTGGAAAACCCCATCAAAGATATTGCCGCGGTAGTGCACGAAATCAGCCCCGACACACTCATCTGCGTCGATGCCGTATCTTCTCTCGGCGGCGCAAAACTGGAAATGGACGCCTGGGGCCTCGACATGGTACTCACCTCGTCCCAGAAATGCCTGGCCCTGCCACCCGGCCTGGCGCTGGGTGCGGTTTCCGACCGCGCCATGGCACGCGCCGAGCAAGTGCCGCATCGCGGTTGGTATTTTGACTTCCTGCGCCTGGAAAAGCACCGCCTGAAGGATTCTACGCCGGCAACCCCCGCTGTTTCGCTCGTTTTCGCCCTCGATTACCAGCTCGACCGCATCCTCGCGGAAGGGCTGGAAGCCCGCTTTGCGCGCCACGAAGCCATGGCCAAGCGCGTGCGTTCGTGGGCGCTTTCCCGCGGCCTTGATTTGTTTGCCGCTGAAGGCTATCGCTCCAAGACCGTGACGGCCATCCGTAACACACATGGCCTGGATGTTGGCGAAATCAACGCCTTTTTGCTGAAACGCGACATGCGTATTGCCAATGGCTATGGGGCTCTCAAAGGCAAAACCTTCCGCATTGCTCACATGGGCGAACTGCAAATGAGCGATATCGACACCCTCCTGGCTGCAATGGACGAATTTCTCAAAAACAAAGGCCTGCTCTGACCCCCTTGCCAGGCCCTTCAAAGCCCCCTGAGTTTTCAGGGGGCTTTTTGGTTGGGTGGGAAGACCAACCTCGTTTTACTTTCCCCATTGCATAAGAAAGAATGATTGTCGTAGCCGCCGTAGGGGGTGGGGAAAAGGGGAAAAACGCGACCGGCTCCCCAAGATATGGCGATGAAGACGGAAAAGGCGATGGTGGGCCCGATATTTGGGGGGCACAGGGCAGGCGGTTTTCCTCGCTCGTGGGGATGAAATGGGGAAATCTTTTCCACAGTTTTCCGAAAAGCATCCCCAGGGTTATCGCGCCCGCCATATCTGGGAAAGCGCCCCCGCGCGCCCCAAAATTTTGGGGCGCGCGGGGCTTTTGCAAAAAAAGTTTTCCCCAAATACCGCGAGTTTTCCCCAGGAAAAGGCCAGTTATCCACAGGTTTGGCGGATTTTTCCACTTGCGTGGCGTGCTACAATTTAAGTGATCTTGTGTGCAGAAGGGAGGACGCCATGTTTGGGAACGTTGTGACCCCCGTTCGTCCTTCGCCGATTGCCGGGCAGTGGTACCCGGCGCATCCGGAAGCGTTGGCTACACTGGTCGATGGCTATCTGGCTGTGGCCGCCGAGGCAATGCCGCGGCTGGAAGGCGAAGTGATTGGGCTGGTCGCCCCTCATGCAGGCATTCAGTATTCTGGCCCGGTAGCCGGCTATGCGTTTGCTGCCGTGCGCGGTCGGGCGCCCGAGGTGGTGGCGATACTTTCTCCCATGCATTATCCTTACGAAGCCGCGTTGCTGACCACGATCCACAAGGCCTATGCCACCCCGTTGGGGGAGGTGCCCGTAGCGCACGACCTGCTGGATGCATGGGAAGCGGGTGTGCAGCGGCGGAGTGGAAGAGCCTTCCAGCGGGTGGCTAACGACCCGGAACATGCGCTGGAAATGGAATTGCCTTTTCTTCAGCGGGCGTTGGCGGGGCGTTTTGCCCTGCTTCCTTTGATGATGCGCGATTACCGGCCCGAGGTTTGTCGCGCTGTTGGTGAGGCGCTGGCTGAGGTGCTGGCCGACCGCCCTGCGCTGGTGGTGGCCAGCAGCGATCTTTCGCATTATTATCCCGAAACTGTGGCGCGCCCCCTGGATGAGGAAATGCTGCGCCGCGTGGCGGCCCTGGACCCGCTGGCTGTCTTGGAAGCCGAAGCGCAAGGGGTAGGCTTTGCCTGCGGCGCCGGCCCGATTGCGGCCATGTTGTGGGCGACGAAAGCCCTGGGGGCGCGGCGGGCAGTGGTGCTCAAACGCGCCTCCTCGGGGGATGTCACCGGCGACACCAGCGCCGTGGTGGGCTATGGCGCGGTGGCGGTGTTGCGGTAAAGGGTTTCCGCACGCAGGAGGGGGCACGCGTGTGCCAAAGCGAGGATGCTGTGAAGTGGCTCATGTCGGGGGCTTTCTTTCCCCGGTGTGAGCGTTTTTTTTTTGCGCCACCCGGCCAACTCGCGAGTATAATTGAGCGGGCACCCAAGCCCCATTCTGCTTTGGAAGGAGGAAGGCATGGGAGAAGGTCGTGAGGTCTATTCTGTGGAAATCGCGGGGGTGAAGCGCGATCTGCCGCTCTTCGAAGTCGCGCCGGGGGTGCGGATTGCTGTGCTCAACATCCTGGGCGATGTGGAACTCACCGAGGCGGCGGCTGAGGCCCTGGCCGAGCGTTTGCAAAAGGTAGATTTTGACGTGCTGGTCACAGCCGAGGCGAAAAGCATCCCCTTGATTTATGCCCTGGCGTTGCGCACCCGCAAGCCTTACGTCGTGCTCCGCAAGGCTTACAAGCCTTACATGGGTGAAACGTTGCAAGCCGAGACCCTTTCCATTACCACCGGTCAACCGCAAACGCTTTACCTCGATGAGAAAGACCGTGCTTTGCTGAAAGGCAAGCGGGTGGTGCTGGTGGATGATGTCATCAGCACCGGCTCGACGTTGCAGGGTATGCGGTTGGTGATGGAAAAGGCCGGCGCAGAGGTGGTTGCGGAAGCCGCAATTTTCACCGAGGGCGATCGCGCCAAATGGCGAGATATCATCGCCTTGGGGCACTTGCCGGTGTTCACCGATTGATTTCAACCTGTACTGAGCCATGCCGAAGCACGAAACGCCACAAACAGCGCGTTGAGCGGATTGCGGAGCAAGTGCCGTTGAAGCGCGTATCCGAAATTCAGGTTGACCCCAAAAAACGGCCAGGCGAAAACCGCCTGGCCGTTGGCTTGCCGGGGTTGAGGGGGAATCAGTAGCGCAACAACGCGCCGATGTGCCCGATGGCTTCGAGGGTATGGGGCACCATTTCGACCTCGGTGCCTTCGTCGAGGGCTTTGCGTACCACCAGTTCCACGGCGTCGGGCACCTCTTCGAAGGCGCTGCCGCAGAAGGGGCAGGTTTCCAGCGGTTGGGTGGTCAGGAAGCCGCAGCCGGTGCAGCGGTAACCGGCTGCGCGGTAACCCTCTTCCACCACCACGATGTGCGCCCGCCCTTCGTGGACGGCACCCAGGGTTTCATCCAGCCCCAGCACGGCCAGCCCGCCGCGCGCCGCCTCGGTTTGCAGGCGTTCCAGCAGTCGGGCTTCCTGCTTGCGCTCGGCTTCTTCGCCAATTTCCATGGCTTTTTGCCACACTTCGGCATGGCTGGCGCGCATTTCCATGGGAAACGTGCCCACAATCAGGCTTTGCCAGCGTTTGGGGAGCATTTTGCGGAAGAGAGCCACGTTTTCTTCGCTGCCACCCAGCAGAATGCGGCGCACTTTGTGGCGGGTGAAGAAGCGCATGGCTGCGTGGGCGGCTTCCCGCATGTTGCGCTCGACGACTTCGGCAATGTAGTTGTCGAGGCCGGGCGCGCCGACACGCCGTCCGGGGGCTGATGAGCCGCCGCCAGCCTTGACCTGGCGGACTTCCTGCCCTTCGAAGCCATCTTGCTCGGTGAGCACGCCCAGGTGGAAGAGGAAAAACCGGGCGCGGGTTTTGTCGATGAGCACCACGCCATAGTAGCCGTAAGCGTCGAAAAGGGAAACCAGCGGACGGACGTAAGGATGTTTGCTTTCCCACACCTGGTCGCGCACGCTTACTTGCATGGTATAAACCCGAAAGAAATCGGCAGCCTGAGCAGAAAACACGGCCACACCGCGCCCGTTCCAGGGGTGGCTTTGTTCGAAGTAGCGCAATACGGCCTCGGCGTCGTCGTTCAGGGTAGTGCGCTTCAGCATGGCCCGCAGGCGGGCGCGGTGGTCGTCGGCATTGCCTAAGGTCGGTGAGGTGTTGAGGCAAATCGAAAGCACGGGCACCTCGAAGGCCATCTCGGCCAGTTCGCGCAGTTCTTTTTCGGTGATGGTGGTCGTGTCCATAGGAGAACCTCCTTTCGTGGGGGTGAAAGGGAAACCCGCCAGAAACCGCCACCCCGCGGGAGCGGGGTGGCAGGGGTTACCTCGTGCTTCTTAGTGGGGGCGTTTGCCCAACGTCAGTTTCAGGTCCACTTTTTTCCCGTCGCGCAGCACGGTGAGGGTGATGGTATCGCCGGGACTGGTGTACGTGAACAGGTAGTGCAACAGGTCGTTGAACTCGCGCACGGGGTGGCCGTCCACAGCCACGATGAGGTCGCCACCGGGGGGGATTTCGGTGGCTTCTTTTTCCTGGTTGAGGGGGATGGCGCCATGCACCCCGGCTTTGTCAGCGGGGCTGCCGGGCACCACCGAGATCACATACGCCCCGGTATCTTGCGGCAGGTTGAGGCGTTCCACTTCTTCGAGGGTGAGGTCGTCGATGCTGGTAATGCCCAGGTAGGGGTAGTCGTAAAAGCCTTGTTTGATGAGCATGGGCACCACCCGACGCACGATGTTGCTGGGGACGGCGAACCCGATGCCGCTGTTGCTCGGCTCGCCGAAGGCGGTCATGTTGGTGGTGCGGATGGCGCGGTTGATGCCGATGACCTCGCCTTTCAGGTCGACCAGCGGGCCACCGGAGTTGCCGGGGTTGATGGGGGCATCGGTCTGGATGACGTCGCCGGTGGTGAAGAAGCCGCCCTGCGCGGCGGCGTGTTCCGAAGGCAGGGTGCGGCCGCGGGCCGAGACGATGCCCATCGTCATTGTGCCTTTCAGGCCGAAGGGGTTGCCCAACGCCACCACAATTTCGCCGACTTGCACTTTATCTGAGTCGGCCAGCGGCAGGGGGTGGAGCTGGCTGGGGGGCACGTCTTCTACTTGAATGACCGCGATGTCCGAGTCGGTGTCGGTGCCGACGACGTGGGCCCAGGCTTTGAGGCCGCTCATGAAGTCGACCTCGATTTTTTCCGCACCATCGACGACGTGGAAGTTGGTGATGATGTGCCCCTTTTTGTCATACACGAAGCCAGAGCCCTGCGCCCCGCCCTCTTTGGCATAAATGCGAATGGCCACCACACCCGGCGAAATCTGGTTGTAAAGGTCGACCAGCTGGGTTTGCAAGCCGCTGGGGGCGAGGGCTGTGGGGGGCGCCGGTGCCGCGGCTGTGGGCGGCGGCGGCAGGGTGGGCAGCGCCTGCGGTGTGGCGGCTTTGGGGGCGGTCAGGTTGGGGGTGAGCACACAGGCCACCGAGAGGCCTGCCAGCAGCAGAAACAGGAAGCCGAAAAGCAACCAGCGTTTTTGGTGAGTCATGGGAAATCTCCTTGAGGGTTGGAAAAAATCAGCCCTGCGCGCTGCTCTGGCGCGCAGGGGCGATTAATGCCGCATCTGGGCCAGTTCCTGGAACAACTGGCGTTCCCGCGGCGAGAGTTTGCGGGGCAGTTCGACCTTGACGTGGACGTACAGGTCGCCGTGGCGGTTGGGGTTTTTCAGGTGAGGCAGGCCGCGCCCCCGCAGGCGGTAAACCTGGCCGGGTTGGGTGCCCGGTTTGATGGAAAGCAGCACGTCGCCCGCGGGTGTGGGCACTTTTGCCTCGCCCCCCAACACGGCGGTGTAGAGGTCGATCGTGACCTCGGTATGAAGGTCGTGCCCCTGGATGTCGAACCGCGGGTCGGGCATCACTTCCACCACCAGGTAGAGGTCGGCTTTGGTGCCGTCGGGCAGGGGCACGGCTTCGGGCAGGCGAATTTTGGTGCCGGTGCGCGCCCCGGCGGGGATTTTGACCTCCAGCCGGCGACCGTTGACGGCAATGTGGCGGGTGGAGCCGTGGTAGGCTTCCTGCAGGGTGATGGCAATCGGTTGTTCGTAGGCCGGGCGGCGTTTGGGTTGTCGGGGACGTGCCGCACGGTGGCTTCCCATGCCGGCGGCGCCCATTTCGCTGAAATCGACGCCGCCAAAGCCGCCGAACAGGTTGCGGAAGAATTCGGAAAAACCGCCAATGCCTCCCAGCAGGTCGTCCAGGTCACGGAATTCCACCCGCACGCCGCCTTGGGGCGCACCCCAGGCGCTCCAATCAAAGGGCGCCTGTCCGCCTCCGGCCTGCCAGCGCTGGTAGGTGGTGGAAAACTGGTCGTATTTGGCGCGCTTCTCCGGGTCGGAGAGCACTTGATAGGCTTCGTTGATTTCCTTGAACTTTTCTTCGGCGGCTTTATCGCCGGGGTTGCGGTCGGGATGGTATTTCAAAGCCAGTTTGCGGTAGGCTTTTTTGATCTCCTCCGCACTGGCATTGCGGTCGACGCCTAAAATTTTGTAGTAGTCTTTGTATTCCATGGGCACCTCGCGATGTTGCCGTTTTGCGACAGGGTGTTGCCCCCGTTTAGATTGTATGCCACCCGCAGGGCAAAAGTCAAGCGGGGGGGATGACTCTAACAAAACTCTAATTGGGCGGAGGCGCAAAAACCGACCGTGTGGTAGGCTTGACCTTTCCACGCCTTGCGCTATAATTTGGGTGTGCCCTTCTTGCGGCGACGGGGAGGTGCAGTTTTTTTCGTCCAGGAAGGACACAACATTTTCGTATCCGTTTCCATTTCCTTTAAGGAGGAGAAGCCGTGAAACGTAAAGTCTTGTTCGTTTTGCTCGCGCTGGCATTAGTGTTGGCGTTAGGGCTGAGCGCGTGTGGCTCGAAAGCCACGCCCACGAGCAATGCCCAGCCCGCTGCCACGCAGGCCCCGAAGGCGCAGTACGCCGACACCATCGTGATCGGTACCACTGACAAGGTCACCGACCTCGACCCGGCCAACGCCTACGACTTCCACACGTGGGAAATCTTCCACAACACGATGGACACCCTGCTGCATTACAAGCCGGGCACCACCGACCTGGAACCGGCGCTGGCGACTTCTTACGACGTCAGCAAGGATGGCAAGGAATACACCTTCCACCTGCGCAAGGGCCTCAAGTTCGACGATGGCACGCCCTTCAACGCCGAAGCGGTGAAGTGGTCCATCGACCGCGTGGTCAAGATCCAGGGCGACCCCAACTGGCTGGTCACTTCCTTTGTGGACCATGTCGAAGTGGTCGATGACTACACGGTGAAGTTTGTTCTCAAGAAGGCGGTCAACTACTTCCCGCTGCTGGTAGCGACTTACCCCTACGCACCAATCAGCCCGAAATGCTACCCGGCAGACAAAATTGCTTCCGATAGCACCTGCGGCGGCATTGGCCCCTACAAAATTGCCAAGTGGGCACGCGACCAGGAAATGGATCTGGTGGCAAACCCCAATTGGTACGGCGCGCCGCCCAAGGCTTCGAACATCATCATCAAGTACTTTGCCGATGCCACTACCATGCGCCTGGCGCTGGAAAACGGCGAAATCGACATCGCCCTCAAGAGCCTGAACCCCACCGACTACGCTGATCTGAAACAAAACCCTAACCTGCAGGTCATTGAGGGGCCGGGCGCTTACATCCGCTACATCGTCTTCAATGTCAAGATGAAGCCGTTCGACGACCCAAAGGTGCGACAGGCCATCGCTTACGCTGTCGATCGGCAGGCCATCGTGGACAAAGTCTACCAGGGCACGCACGAGCCGCTCTACACCATGGTGCCGATCGGCATGTGGAGCCACAAAGACACCTTCCCCAAGCGCGACCTCGCCAAGGCCAAACAACTGCTTCAAGAAGCAGGCTACAGCGCCGACAACCCGCTGAAGATCGACCTGTGGTGGACACCCACCCACTACGGCGATACCGAATCGGATATGGCTTCGGTGGTCAAAGAGGCCCTGGAAGAGACCGGCATGATCAAGGTCAACCTCCAGAGCGCTGAGTGGGCGACCTACACCGACCAATTCGGCTCGATGGGCATGTTCCTGCTGGGCTGGTACCCTGACTACATGGATCCCGACGACTATACCTATCCCTTCGCCGCCTCGGACGCTTCGGACGATATCGGTTCCAACTACTCTTCGCCCGAGATGGATGCCCTCTTCGCCAAAGAGCAGGCTGCGACCGATCTGCGGGGCGCAGACCGCGAAAAGGTGTTCTATGAAATCCAGCAGCTCTGGGCGCAGGATGTCCCGACCATCCCGCTGTCGCAGGGTAAACTGCTGGTGGTGGCTCAGAAGAACGTCTCCGGCATCGTGCTCGATCCGGTGATGGCGAACCACTACTTCCTGTTCCAGAAAACCAAGTAAGGTTGGGTAATCTTCGGGGGAGGGTGGAACCTGCCCTCCCCCGCTTTTGCTTTTGGTGGTGCGCGTAGCGCGAGTCGGAGCGCACCATGGTGCCCGTTTTTTACCGCATTCCCCCCTTTCTTCCCTTTTGGTCAACGCCTATGCGCTCTCTCGGTCGTTACCTTCTCATTCGCACCTTGCTGACCATCCCGA
>CAYYRG010000048.1:0-9504 GCA_964474015.1 uncultured Anaerolineaceae bacterium
TGCATCCAGGCCACCACTTCGGCCAATCCTTCCCGCAGTGGCGTTTGGGGGCGAAAGCCGAGCAGTCGGGCGGCTTTGGTAGGATCGCCTACCGAACGGTAGATGTCGCCGGGGCGTGGCGGCGCAAAGACCGGCGCCGGTGCGCCGGGGATAAGTTCCTGCAGCGTGGCAATGAGTTCCAGCAGGGTCACTTCACGGCCAGTGCAGATGTTGATGGCCTCTCCCGCGGCGGCCTCGCTTTCGGCGGCGCGCAGGTTGGCCTGCGCTACATCGCCCACGAAGACGAAATCGCGCCGCTGGCCGCCATCGCCGAACACGATAGGCGGCTGCCCCGCCAGCATCCGCCGGGCGAAGATGGGAATAGCCGCCGCGTATGGACTGTCGGGGCGCTGGCGCGGCCCATAAACGTTGAAGTAACGCAAAGCCGTCACGGGCAGGTCAAAGGCCGTCGTGTAAAGCCGGGCAAAAAGTTCGTTGGCCGCCTTGGTGGCCGCGTAAGGCGAAAGCGGCCTCGGCGGCTGGTCTTCGCGCAGGGGGAAGGCCGTGCTGTTGCCATACACCGCGGCGCTGGAAGCCAGCACCACCCGCGCGACGCCTGCCTGCCGGGCACCCTCCAGCAGGCGCGCCGTGCCGGTATCGTTGATGTCGTGGCAGGTGAGCGGGTCTTCCATCGAGGCCGGCACCGAAACAAACGCCGCCTCGTGGAACACCACCGCCACTCCGCGCAGCGCGGCGCGCAATGCCTGCGGATCGCGCAGGTCGCCTTCCTGAACTTCCAGCCGCGCCCCCGCCAGGCCAGCCAGGTTTTCGCGCCTGCCGCTGGAAAAATCGTCGAGCACGCGCACCCGCCAGCCCTCGGCCAGCAACGCCCGCACAATATGCGAACCGATGAAGCCTGCTCCGCCAGTGACCAGCGCCAGGGTCATCGTCCCTTCCCCCCAAAAATCGTGCCCAACGTCCGCAAAATGATCACCACATCGAAAAGCAGGCTGCGGTGCTTGATGTAGTAAAGGTCGTATTCCAGTTTGATTTCGGTATCGTGCACCGAGGCGACGTAGCCATAGTTGACCTGCGCCCAGCCGGTGACGCCAGGCTTGACCAACAGCCGCGCCCGGTAGAAAGGAATTTTCTGCTCCAGGTCGGCAATGAGAGCAGGCTGCTCGGGGCGCGGCCCCACCACACTCATATCGCCCGCCAGGACGTTGATGAACTGCGGGAACTCGTCGAGGTGCGTTTTCCGCAAGAAAGCCCCCAAAGCGGTAATGCGGTGGGCGTCGTCGTCAGCCCATTTGCCCTCGTCTTCGCCGGGCGGCGCCGGGCGCATCGTGCGGAATTTGATCATCGTGAAAGGCCGCCCCCCGCGCCCTGAACGGGTTTGCTTGAAAAAGACCGGAAAGCCGCTTTCCAGCACGATCGCCAGCGCGATCCACGGAAAGAGCACGGCCAGCAGCGTCACCCCAATCAGGCCACCGATAATATCCACAACCCGCTTGCCCATCAGATAAAAGGCGCTGACGCGGGCTTCGTCCACAAAAGAGCGGATGAGCCAGTCGGCATCAAGGTGCTTGATGGGCACCCGCTCCAACAATTCCTCATAGACGGCGGCCATTGTGGCAATTTCCACGCCGCGTTCCTGGGCATCTAAAATAGCCTGGAACATGCGTCCGTGCATCTCGCCGCTGATGGCCACAATGATGTCAGAAACCGCTTCACGCTGCACAATCTCCAGCAGGCGCTCGCTGCCCCCCAGCACAGGCTCACTCTCAAAAGTATTGCCCCATTTTTGCGGGTCGTCGTCGAGCACCCCAACCACCTTGAAAGGTGGTGGTTCGATGCTGTGAATCGCCTGCAAAATGGCCCGCCCGGCCTTTCCCGCCCCCACCACCAACACCCGCCGCATGAAGCGCGGCGCGTTGAAGACGCGAATGTAGAAATACCGCCAGATGAGCGTATAGACCGTGGCGGCGATGAAGAAAACAGCCACCCCCTTGCGCGGCAACGAGAGCGGCGGCGAGGTGAAATACACCAGCAGATAAATCACCCCTCCCGCAAGAGCCGCCATGACCACGCCGCGCACGGTTTCCCGCCAGCGGCTGGCTTTGTGGGGCGTGTACAGTTCCACCAGCAGCAGCAACCAGAACAGCGGCAACAGGTGGAACCAGAGGGGCAGCTCGGCAATGTAAGCCCGACCGGGGAAGCCAAACACCAACCGGTCGCCCGCCCACCAGAAGTACACCGCGGTGGCCCAGGCAAGCAGCACAGCGGCCACATCCCCGGCAAGCAACAAAGTGCGCCGCTCAGCCGGGCGCAAGCGCAAAGGGGAAGTTTTCGGCGTCGATCGCACAGGCGGCATGGTTCTCTCGATGCGTCTTCAGGCAGGGGAAGGCCCAAAGGCGCGGCAAAAAGGGATGCGGCGGCATTATCGCCGGGAAGGGGTGCCAACGGCTCGCGGCGGGGAGACGATGCCCCACAGGAAGCCCGCCCCCCAGGCCAGGTGCATGGTGGCCATCGCCAGCGGCGCACCGACCACGCAGGCCGGTTTCCGCCGCCGCACGGCCAGATGCAGCCCTGCACCCAGCAGCGCCAGCATGTAGCCGCCAACTTGCAAGCCCAACAACACCCGCGCCGGCCACCAGAGCACCGCCGCGACGACCAGCACGCCCAGCGCCAACACGAAGAACGGCGGCAACGCCTGCCGCCAGCGCAGCGTGTGGGGGTAGCGCCGCAGCATTTGCACCTTCCAGTAGCCGTAGCGCCAGTATTGTCGCGCCAACGCCCGCAAGGTCGGGCGGGCAAAGTAAGCCGAGCGGATGGCGGGGTCAAGCCACACCGTACCGCCCGACTCACGCACGCGCGTGTTGAACTCGTAATCTTCGTTGGTCAGCAGGCTCTCATCGAACCCGCCGATGCGCTCGACCAGGCGACGGTAGAAAGCCCCAAAGGGCACGGTATCGACCGCGGCGGCGGTCGAAGCATAGCGATAGCGGGCATCGCCCACGCCCAGCGGGTGTGCCGCGGCGGCAGCAATGCACTCGGCCAGCCAGCCTTCCCCGCCGGGGCGAATTTCCCACACCCCGCCGACGTTTTCGCCGCGCCCCGCCTGCAACGCAGCCACGCTGCGGGCGATGTAATCGGGCGCCGGCACCGAATGGGCGTCGAGGCGCACGATGATCTCGCCCCGCGCCGCGGCCAGGGCCCGGTTGAGCGCCGCGGGGATGATGCGGTCGGGGTTATCGACCACCCGCACGGTCAGGTCAGGGTGCGCCGCCTGCCACGCCGCAATGACCGCACGCGTGCCGTCGGTGGAAAGCCCGTCGGCAATGATGACCTCCAGCGCCTCGCGCGGGTAGGTCTGGGCATAGAGGGCGTCCAGCAGCAGGCCAATGGTCGGCTGTTCATTGTAACATGGGACGATGACGGAAACGGTAGGCATGGGGGGGGAGGAAGTCAGATAGTCGGGTGGTCGGATAGTCTGATAGTCGGATAGTCAGGCAGGCGTGACTATCCGACGATGCGACTATGGCGACTACAGCCGCAGTTTTACCACAAAGGTGCTGCCTTTGCCAGGGGCGCTTCGGACGGCAATCTCGCCGCCGTGGGCGCGCACGATTTCGCGGGCAATGGCCAGTCCCAGCCCGGCGCTGCCGCCGCTGCGGGCTTTGTCGCCCCGGTAGAAGCGTTCGAAAATGCGCTCCTGGGCCTCAGGCGGAATGCCTTCGCCGGTATCGCTGACGCTGACTTCCACGCCGTCGGGTGTGGGACGCGCCTGCACCCGCACCTCGCCACCCCGCGGCGTATGCTTGAGGGCGTTATCGAGCAAGTTGGTAAACACCTGCGCCAGGCGGTCGCTATCGCCGACCACGGTCAGGCCGTCGGGGGCTTCCAGCGTCAGGCGCACGCCTGCTGCCTCGGCCTGGGGACGAAAGTGCAGGCAGAGGTTTTCCAGCAACGGGCGCAAGGCCACAGCCTCGCGACGCAGGTCGGCGGTACCGGCGTCGAGCCGCGCCAGGTCGAGCAAAGTCAACACCAGGCGGTGCATTCGTCCGGCTTCCTCGGCAATCACCCGCGCGGCGGTGCGCACGCTTTCGGGATCGTCGGCAGTGCCATCGACGATGGCCTGGGCAAAGCCTTGAATGGAGGTGATGGGGGTTTTCAGTTCGTGAGAGACATTGGCCACGAATTCGCGCTGTGAGCGCTGGGAAGCCTCGACGCGGCGCGCCATCTCGTTGAAAGTGCGCGCCAGCAGGCGGGCTTCCTGAGGGCCTTCTTCGGGCACCGGCTGGTAGCGCCCCTCGGCCAGGGTGCGCGCGGCCTGGGCCGTGCGCCGAAGGGGACGCGCGACCCAACGACTGAGCCACCACGCCAGCACCAGGGCCAGCAAAAGGGCCAGCACGGCGGCTTCGATGAGCGGCACCAACCAGTCTTGCCGATTGCGCCAGAGCATCTCCAGGGGGCGGGGCAGGGGCTCGGCGATCACCAGCCACCACCCCCCTCGCACTCGCAGGGCTGAATACGCCCACGGGCTGCCGTCGGCAGCGCGCACCCGCCCGTGTTGGATGTCTTTGCCCACCAACGGCGGAAAGTGCAGCGCCGCCGCGGTAGGCGCTGTGTCACGCCACACCTGACCGTCGGGGGAAAGCACCAGGCCACGCGCCCGCAACACCTCGGCAATGCGGGCGGCTTCCCGCCATGCCTGGGAAGGCTCTTCGCGGGGCGCGGCTTCCAGCCGACGCCGTGCAATCTGCAAAGCCAGCGCCTGGCGCGTGTAAACCCGCCGGTAGATGGCCGGGTTACGGACAATCAGCACGGCCAGCGCCACCGCGACGACCCCCAACACCACCGCGATCAACGCCACATAGGTCAACAACAATCGTGCCCGCAGGGAATGCAGCATTTACACCACCAGTTTGTAGCCCACGCCGGTGACGGTTTCGATCTTGAGGTCGCTGGCCGCCAGTTTCTTGCGCAGTTGGGCAATATGCACATCCACCGTACGGGTTTGACCGACGTAATCGTAGCCCCACGCCAGCCGCAGCAATTGCTCGCGGCTCAGCACCATGCCGCGATGCTGCACGAAAACCCATAGCAGTTCGAATTCCTGAGCACGCAAGGGCACTTCCTGCCCCTCAACCCGCACTTCGCGCGCGGCGGGGTCAATCTCGGTATTGCCAAGATGCACAGGGCGGGGCTGCGCCGCAGCCTGCGCGGCAAAGCGTTCCTGCCGACGCAGCAACGCCTTCACCCGCGCGACCAGTTCCCGGGGGTTGAAGGGCTTGGTCAGGTAGTCGTCCGCGCCGAGTTCCAGGCCGAGGATTTTGTCGTAATCGTCGTCGCGGGCGGTGAGCATGATGATGGGCACGGGGTCCTCGGCAGCGCGCAGGCGGCGGACGACCTCCAGGCCGTCGAGGCCGGGCAGCATGATGTCGAGCACCAGGGCATCGGGGTGCAGGGAGGCCGCCGCAGCCAGCGCAGCCTCGCCATCGCCCACACTGTGCACGCGATAGCCTTCCCGCTCCAGATACATGCGGGTGAGCTGGACGATATGCGGCTCGTCGTCCACCACAAGCACCAGCGGGCGGTCGGTAGGCAACTCAACCCTCCACGAAGGCCACGGCTTCGATTTCCACCGCGACGCCCTTGGGTAGCGCGGCTGCCTGCACCGCCGACCGCGCCGGCGGGTTGGCCGTGAAGAATTCGGCGTAAACGGCATTCATACGGGCAAAGTCGTTGATGTCGCGCAGAAAAACCGTGGTCTTGACAACGCTATCCAGCGAGGCGCCGGCGGCCTCCAGAATGTGCTTGAGGTTGGTCAGCGCCTGCCGCGTTTCGGCCTCGATGCCGCCGGGCACCACTTCACCCGTGGCCGGGTCGATGCCAATTTGCCCCGCGGTGTATACAAAATTGCCCACACGCACGGCAGCAGAATACGGCCCAATGGCTTTGGGCGCTTTCTCGGTCGTGATAATTTGCTTTTTCACGATGAACCTCCTGAAGAAGTATCTTGAAGGGCCTGGGGGAGTTCCATGCTCCACAAGCGATTTTGACGAAGCACATACTGAGATAAAGCCTCGGCATCGGGAAGCGTCAAGGGGGTGCCTTCTGGCAAACGCCGCATCAGATCCTGCACCTGGGCGTAATCGTAATGGGGAAGTTCCTGACATTGGGTCAGCGTGGCAAGCAAATCGGCGGCTTCCCTGGTATGCCCGATTTCAGCCCACACCTGCGCGACGGTGCTCATGGCGACCAGCGCGTTCGGCCATGCGCCGATGCGCCGGGAAAGCGAAATGGCTTCGTTGAGATGGTTCAAGGCGCGCCGGTAAGCCCCCCGAGCACTTTCCACCCGCGCCACGCTATCCAGCACCGAGGCTTTCAGGCTGAGGGCATGCTCTTTTTGCAGCAAGCGCAATGCCTCGCGCAACAATTGTTCGGCGTGATCATGGCGACCCCGTTGCCAGGCGATGTTTCCCAGGTTGTTGAGCAGCGCGGCCACGGCGCGAGGCTTCCGTTGCTCCCTGCCAAGGGCCAGCGCCTTTTCAAAGAAATGCTCCGCGGCGGTCAGGTCGCCTTGCCCATAGGCAGCGATGCCAATGGCATTGAGCAACGAAAGCAACAGCGGGGCAATGTTCTCTCGCTGGTAAATCTGATAGGCATATTCCATGAAGGAAACCGCCGCGGCGTAATCCCCTACCGCGCTGTGCACGCGGCCTAAAACGGCCGTCACGTGAGCCTGATAAAGCGGCGCAAGTGCATGGAACTGCCGCTGATAGACCCGCCGCAGGATGTGTAACGCTTGCTGATAATCGCCAAAGTGGTAATGAAACTCGGCCCGCGCCACCTCGAGGTAAGCCCGCAGGAGGAAATAATTCCGATTGCGCTGGGCTGCCTCCCAGCGCCGCAAGTGGGCGAGGCTCTCATCCACCAGGGCAAAAGTTTCGGTAAACTGGCTATATTCTCCCAGGGAAGGGAACACCCAGGGGGCTGCCTGCACCAGCAGGGCGGCTTCCCGATGGTGCAGCGCCCAGCGCCAGGCTTTGATGACGTCAGGAAGGTCGTCTTCAGGGGCCAGGAAGCCCCAGCGCGCGGCCTCGTTGTGAGCGCCGGCTGTTTCAGGCAGGCGCTGCAGATACCAGAAGGCGTGCTGCCGCTCCGCGCGGGCAATTTCGTCGGGGAAAGCCTGCAGGCGCACGCGGGCATATTGCTGCAAAAGCGGGTGCAGGTAAAACCTGCCCTCACCCCGGCGGGAGAGGTAAGTTTTGGCCGCCAGCGCGTCGAGGAAGAACAGCGAAGCATCGGCCACCTGGCGGGCGGCTGCCAGCGGAAAGGCCCCTTCGAACAAGGCCAGCAAGGCCAGCCGACGGCGCTCATCGGGCGAGAGGGCGCTCCAAAAGGCATCCAGTGCGGCTTCCAGGGGGTTCGCGCGTGTTTTGACGCGGCTCAGCGATTTCAAAATTTGGGCGGGGGTCAGCGTATTGCACCACGACGCCAGGATGCGCACGGCCATGGGCGAACCTTCCGCCCAACGGCAAATTTCTTCGACAAGTTCACGTTCGCGCCCTTCGTTGCAACGCTGCCCCCCACCGCTACGGCGCGCGATGTGGAAGAAAAGGTGTGCTGCCGGTGAAGCCCCTTCCCTTTCTCCGGTTTCCAGCCCTGCCAAACGGATGACATGCTCTGTGGGCAGGTGCAACTGCCACAGCGTGCCCACCACCAGGCGGTTTTGAGGCGCGGCGGTGACCAACCGGCTCAACACCGTGGCCGCTTCCGGCGCAGCAGCAACGCCATCTAACACCAGCAACATGCGGCGGCTTTGCAGGTGATGGGCTATGTGTGCGAAGACCTCGCCGCGCACCGGCAAGGGCATACGCAGGCCACGCGCCAGGGCTGCGGCAAGGTGTTCCCCGCGGATGCCCTCCAGGGCAATATAACGCACCCCGTCAGGGAACCGCTCATGGCTTTCCAGCGCCAGTTGCTGCAACAGGCGGCTCTTTCCCACCCCTCCGGCGCCACTCACCGTGACCAACGGGTATTTCTTGACGGCCTCTTGCAGCACCCAAAGCGCCCGGTTGCGCCCGAACAGCAGCGGCAGGTCTGCCGGCACGCCGATTTGGGCTGCATCGGCATGGGGCAGCATGGGGTCTTCCCAATCGGCAGGCCGTTGCCACCGCCACCCTTCCGGCAACGGCTGGAGATAGCCGCGCTGCACCAACGCCACCAGCGTCTGATGCACTTTTTCGGGCAATCCTTCCGTCTGCTCCCACACCCAGCGCGCCAGAGCATCGGGGGGCTCCCATCGCAGGGCGTGACGAATCCAGGCTTTGACTTCGTGCCGGTCGAGCGGCGGCAGCGTGATATTGGCATACATGGGGGCGCGGAAGCGCGTTTGAGCGTTCCCGATTGCCGCATACACCAGTCCAACGTGTTCAAAACCTTCCGGCAGGCGCAAAAGACGCTGGACAACCTGCACGCTGGCTTCATCCAGCCAGGCGGCGTTGGCAATGGTCAGTAACAACCCTTTGGCCGGTTGGGTGATTTCCAGCAAGCGCCGCAGGGCAGCAAGGATTTGGGCGGGAGTTTCCAGAGGAGGGATTTCTTCTCGCTGCTCGCTCAGCGCATGGGCGACTGCGTGGCCAAGCGCGCCGAGGTGACGCAGATGCCGTGCGGGCGTGGCCCGAACAGGCAAGACAAGGTAGCCTTGCAGGCGACTGATATCCTGCGCAATGCGGAGGAAGTTGTCTGCCCCGCCCAGGGGCGGCGCCTGCACCCGGATGACCCCGCTACGATGGTGCAGCAGTTCTTCCAAATGGGCATAGAGCAAGGCCAATTGCTGGCGCTGCCCAATGGGGCGGCGCGGCACGGCTACGAGTTCCCCCGTTGCCCGGCGGTCGGTGGCCACCAGGCAATGCCCCCCTGCGTGTTTGGCAAAATAGTGCCGCCGGTCGGCAGTGTGCAACAGGGCGGCAGGTGTAGTGCCGTCGCGCGGCCCTAACGCCATGCCAATGCTCAGCCGCAGGTGCAGCGGGTAAGCAGAGGAAACCACGCGCTTCCCCAGGTCCTTCAGCAACCGCTCACCGACAGCACGCCCCGCCGTCTCATCGGCTTCGGGCAGAACGACGAAGAACTCATCGCCGCCATAGCGGGCCACATAGCCGTGTTGCCCTGTCACCTCCCGCAGGCGCTCGGCCACGAACTGCAAAGCATGGTCGCCCACTTCGTGCCCAAAGGCGTCGTTGATGCTCTTGAAATGGTCGATATCGACAAACAACACAACCACGGGCGCGCCGCGTTGCAATGCCCGTTCCAGCACTTCTTCCCCCGCGTTGCGGGTCAAGACACGCGTCAATTCGTCGAGCGGAAGCACCGACGCCATGGGGCACCCGAGCGGCGCGAGCCGCTCACCTTACGCATCAAATTGCAACAGGTTCAGAACGTCTGCCAATGCCTCACGAAACAGTTCATCCATCACGGCTTCAGGAGCACGATACGGCCCGCCAAACGAGCCGTCGC
>CAYYRG010000049.1:0-9500 GCA_964474015.1 uncultured Anaerolineaceae bacterium
GGGTGGTTTCCTTCCCCAGTTGGGAACTCTTCGAGGCGCAGGACGAAGCCTATCGGCAAAGCGTGCTGCCCGCGAGCATTCCCGCCCGCCTGGCCGTGGAAGCCGGGGTGCGCATGGGCTGGGAACGCTGGGTTGGCGATCGCGGGGCAGTGCTTTCCATCGAGCGCTACGGCGCCTCGGCCCCCGGCCCGGTGGTGATGGAGAAATTCGGCTTCACGGTAGAAGCGGTGGTGGCGAAGGCGAAAGCACTGCTGGGAAAGTAGAACAGTGGCAGCAAACACCCGGGCAGCCAAAACGCCCTCGCCTGCACCGCAATAATGTTATAATTCCCCCATGACCTCAGCCCCCACCCTGACGCATCTGGATGAGGCAGGCCGTGCGCGCATGGTTGACGTCGGCCACAAGCCAGCCACCGAGCGCGTCGCCGTCGCCAAGGGCGAAGTACACATGCGCCCCGAAACCCTGGCCCTGATTCGCGCCGGGGCGCTGAAAAAAGGCGATGTACTCACCGTGGCTGAAATCGCCGGAGTGATGGCCGCCAAGCGCACCAGCGACCTCATCCCGCTATGCCACCCCTTGCCGCTCACCCAGGTGACCGTTGAACTCACCCTGCGAGAAGACCTCCCCGGCGTCGAAATCACCGCCACGGCGCGCACGGTGGCGCAAACCGGCGTTGAAATGGAAGCCCTCACTGCCGTCTCGGTGGCGGCCCTGACCGTGTATGACATGGCCAAAGCCGCAGAAAAGACCATGCGCCTCACCAACATCCGCCTGGTGCGCAAGCACGGCGGCCAAAGCGGCGACGTCATCAACGAGTAGCCCATGCCCATTTATCGCGTCCGCCTTTTTGCTACCCTGCGCGACCTCGCCGGCCGGGAAGCCCTCGACCTCACCCTCCCTGCCGACGCCACAGTCGGGCAACTACGCGCGGCTTTAGCCGCCCTGCCCGGCCTGCAGCCCTACGCCGAGAGCGCGGTCATTGCCGTCAACCACGCCTTCACCACCGACGATACCCCCCTGACCCCCAACGACGAAATCGCCGCCTTCCCCCCGGTGAGCGGCGGCTGATTTTTCACCGAGGAACCCCCATGCCCGAAGTCACCATCACCTTTTTCGGCGCGCTGCGACACATCACCGGCGTTCCCCGCCTGACGCTGGAAATTCCTGCAGGCACCACCGTGGCCCAGCTCAAGGCCCTGTTACTGGAACGCTACCCCGAACTGGAAAAATCGTTCCAGGGCATCGTGACCTCTATCGGCGAAATCACCGCGGAAGACGACGAAGTCATCCCCGAGGGTGCCCACATTGCCCTTTTCCACCCCATTGCTGGCGGCAACGAACCTGCCGAGCCCTTCCCAACCCTTGCCCTGGTCACCGAAGCCCCGCTGGACTTGAACGCTTTGATCGCCAGCATCACCGCCCCCACCACCGGCGCGGTGGTGTTCTTCACCGGCGTGGTGCGGGGGCGCACCGGCGCGCAGGAAACCACTTATCTGGAATACGAAGCCTACCGCGAGATGGCCGAAGCCAAGCTGCATCAGGTAGCCGCGGAAATTCGGGCGCGGTGGCCGAAAGTAGAAGGTATTGTGCTGGTGCAGCGCATCGGGAAACTGGCAGCCGGCACACCGACCGTACTGGTAGCCTGCGCCGCACCGCACCGCAACGATGGCGCTTTCGAAGCCGCCCGCTATGGCATCGACCGGCTGAAAGAAATCGTGCCAGTGTGGAAGAAAGAAATCGGCCCAACCGGCCAGCACTGGGTGCACGGCCACTACCACCCCACAACCAGCGACGAACACCCACCTGCAACCGCCCACCCCTGAACACCCAGCCCTTTCGCCTCCGAGGTGTCTATGAGCATCCCCTGGCGCTGCACATCCTGCGGCACATCTTACCCCGATGACACCCTGCCCTATCGCTGCCCAAAATGCGGCGGCGTCTTTGATCGCGCCGAAATTCCGGCCTTCCAACCCCAAGCCGTTGACGAGGCCCTTCCCGGCATCTGGCGTTACCGCCAGACCTTCGCGCTGCCGCCGGAAACCCCGCCCGTCAGCCTGGGCGAAGGCCACACCCCCTTGATTTGGGACGAAGCCTTCGGGCGCCGCGTGGCCTTCAAACTGGAATTCATCAACCCCACCGGCTCGCACAAAGACCGGGGGGCGGCGCTGATGGCGGCCTTCCTGAAAAGCCGCGGCGTCACCACGGCAGTGGAAGACTCTTCCGGCAATGCGGGGGCGGCTTTTGCGGCCTACGCGGCCCGCGCCGGCATCCAGGCGCGCATTTACACCCCCGCTTACGCTTCCCCCGTCAAGCGCGCCCAAATGGCCGCTTACGGCGCCGAAGTGGTGGCGGTGGACGGGCCACGCTCCGCAGCCGCCGAAGCCGCCCGTCACGACGCCGATGAGGGCATCCCTTACGCCAGCCACGCCTTCCTGCCGGTGGGGCTGGACGGCTACGCCACCATTGCTTACGAAATCTACGAGCAAATGGGTGCCCCAGGTGCCGTCGTCGCCCCGGTGGGGCACGGCGGCCTGTTGCTGGGCATCGCACGCGGTTTCCTGGCGCTGCAAAAGGGCGGTGTCATCGAGAAAATGCCCCGCCTGTTCGGCGTCCAGGCGCTGGCCTGCGCACCGGTGTGGGCCGTGGCACGCGGTGGGCGAGAAGCCTTAGGCTGGGTCACCGACCAGGTGCCGACAGTCGCTGAGGGCGTGCGCGTCCGCTGGCCAGTGTGGGGCGACACCCTTTTGCACACCATCGAAGCCCACGACGGCACCTTTTTGGTGGTCGAAGAAGAAGCCATCTTGCCAGGGCGGGACGAACTGGCGCGGCGGGGCTTCTTCGTGGAACCCACCTCGGCCATCGTGTGGGACGCGCTGCGCCAGATCGCCAACTGCGCGCCCGACCCCATCGCCATCGTGCTGACCGGCAGCGGCTTCAAAGCCCCCCCACCTCCCCCAAATTCCCAAGGAGAACAGGACCAATGACCGAACGCGTTGTCATCACCGGCATGGGCACCGTCAACCCGCTGGGCCATACCGTCGCCGAAACCTGGGAAGCCGCCCTGAAAGGCACCTCGGGCGTCGGCCCGATTACGCTCTTCGACGCCTCGCTGCTCAAGGTGCACATTGCAGCCGAGGTCAAAGACTTTGACGCCACGCGTGCCATCGACCGCAAGGAAGTGCGCCGCACCAGCCGCTTCGAGCAATTCGCGCTGGTCGCTGCCCAGGAAGCCCTTGCCCAGGCAGGCATCACCGCCGACACTGAAGACCCCTACCGCATTGCCGTCATCGTCGCCTCGGCCATCGGCGGGCTGGAGCGGCTTTCCGAGAACATCCTCATTGCCCACCACCGCGACCCCTCACGCATCAGCCCCTTTGTCATTCCCATGATGATGTCCAACGGCGCCGCGTCGCTGATTGCCATGCACCACGGATTCCAGGGGCCCTCGTTCTCCACTGCGTCGGCGTGCGCCTCTGGCAACGATGCCATTGGCGTGGCGTGGCACCTGATTCGCTCCGGCGCGGCCGACGTCGCCATCACGGGCGGCAGTGAGGCCACGATCACCTTCACCGGCGTGGGCGCGTTCGACCGCCTGGGGGCGCTTTCCCGCCGCAACGACGACTGGAGCATGACGCCCCAGCCCTTCGACAAAAACCGCGACGGGCTGGTGATGGGCGAAGGCGCGGGCATTCTGGTGCTGGAAAGCGAGCGCCACGCCAAAGCGCGCGGCGCTGAAATTCTGGCCGAACTGGCCGCCTATGGCGCCACCGCCGACGCCTATCACGTCACCGCCCCCCACCCCGAAGGCACCGCCGGCGCCAGGGCCATTTTGCTCGCCCTGGAAACCGCGGGCGTAGCCCCCGACGAAGTGGACTACATCAACGCCCACGGCACGGCCACCCAGCTCAACGACGTTTCCGAAACCCGCGCCATCAAACGCGCCTTCGGCGAACAGGCGTACCGCATTCCGATTTCTTCCACCAAATCGATGACCGGCCACATGATGGGCTCGACCGGGGCGCTGGAAGCCATCTTCTGCGTGCAGGCCATTCGCGAAGGCGTGGTGCCGCCCACCATCCACTACGAAACCCCCGACCCCGAATGCGACCTGGATTACATCCCCAACCAACCTCGCGAGCACACCGTCGATGTGGCCATCAGCAACGCCTTTGGCTTTGGCGGCCACAACGCCATTCTGGTCTTCCGAAAATACCGCGGCTGACCCCTCCGCCGCAACCCCGCTGCACCTTTGGCGGTTTCCCACCCCGAACGCGGCGAGCATCGGCCTCTCAGCCCTCCCCCTGAGAGGCCGGCGCGCTTCGCGTTCCCCAAAAGGAGCCTGACCCTATGGAAACGCGAGCCACCGAAACACCCCAGGCCTTCGCGCAACGTCTGAGGCTGCCCTTCCGTGACCTGCGACTGCTCATCCGCGCCCTGACCCACCGCTCCTACATCAACGAGCATCGCGACGCGCTGGAAGACAACGAGCGGCTGGAGTTCCTGGGCGACGCCATTTTAGACTTCGTCGTGGGGGAATGGCTGTACCACCACTTTCCAGAAATGGACGAGGGCGATCTGACCCGCCTGCGCTCGGCTTTGGTGTGCCGCGAGGAACTGGCCGAATTTGCCCGCCAGATCGGGCTCGACCGCGCCATGCTGCTGGGCCACGGCGAAGATGCCAACGGCGGACGCCAGCGCGATACGCTGCTCTCGGCCACCTTCGAAGCCCTCATCGGCGCGCTCTACCTCGATAGCGGGCTAAAAGCCGTGCGCGATTTCCTCTTCCCTCTGCTGGAACCGGCGGTCGACTACATTCTGGAACGCCGCCTCGACGAAGACCCCAAGAGCCTGCTGCAGGAACGCGTCCAGGCCATGGGATACACCTCGCCCTCTTACCGCACCGTGCGGGTGGAAGGCCCCGACCACCGCCGGCGCTTCGAAATCGAAGTGCTGGTAGGCGAAACGCCTTGGGGCCGCGGCACCGGCCCCAGCAAGCGCGAAGCCACCAAAAACGCCGCCCGTGCTGCCTTGCAGCGGCTGGAACGCGGCGAACTTCCCCCGGAATGAAGCCATGTCTCACCCCCTCCCCTCTGCTTCCTCTCGTCCCCTGCTCCTCTTTGTCGATGACGATGCCGAGCTGACCCACATTCTGAGCGAATTCTTCCGCCAGCAAAACTACCGCACCGCCACGGCGCACACGCTCAAAGAAGCCATCCAGGCCCTGCGCCGCGAAACGCCCGCGCTGCTCATCGTGGATATGCGTCTCCCCGACGGCAGCGGCAACAACCTTATTGCCTACCTGCGCCAGCAGCCCGAAGGGGAAGCCGTGCCCGTGGTGGTGGTTTCCGCCCTGGCCGACATGCCCAGCATTCAGACGGCGCGGCGCTTTGGCGCTGACGAATACATCACCAAACCCTTTCACCCCAACGACCTGCTGGCCATCGTGCAAAACAGCCTGCAACGCCGCCGCGCGGTCGAACAACTGGTGACGCGGGAAGCCCATCTGCAAACCGTCACCATGCTGGCCAAAACCATCGAGGCCCGCGATGCCTACACCGGCGGGCACGTGGAGCGCGTCAGCACCTACGCCCGCAAACTGGCCGAAGCGTTGGGCTGGTCACCCGAAGACCTCACCCTGCTGGAATTCGGTGCACTGCTGCACGACATTGGCAAAATTACCATCCCCGAAAACATTCTCAACAAGCCCGGACCGCTCACCCCCCAAGAACGCGCCATCATGCGGGAACACCCCCAACGCGGGGCTGAAATTCTGCGCCACGTCAGCCACCTGCGTCCCACCATTCCCTACATTCTCTACCATCACGAGCGCTGGGACGGGAAAGGCTACCCCGAAGGGCTGCGGGGGGAGGCCATCCCGCGCGAAGGGCGGCTGTTAGCCATTGTGGATGCGTACGACGCGATGACCACGCGCCGCCCCTACCGCACCCAGCCCCTCGACAAAGCCGCCGCCGCCGCTGAAATCGCCCGCCAGGCCGGCACGATTTTCGACCCGCAGATGGCCAAAAAGTTTATCGAATTGATTCATCAGGGGAAGATCTGAACTTCACCGCGGCCACCAAAACCACACCCCATACGCCGAAGCCACGCCGATCACCACCCCCCAAAAGGCTTCCCACTGGGTATGCCCCAGAACCTCGCGCAGCGCCTCACCGGCAGGGAAATGGCCATCCTGCAAATCAGCCACAATGCGGTTGAGCAACGCAGCATGCTCACCCGCCTGGCGGCGCACACCGGTGGCGTCGTAAATCACGATGAGCGCAAAGGCCACGGCCACGCCAAACAAGGGCGAGCCAAAGCCCTGCCACAACCCGGCTGCCCACGCCGCTGCCGAAACCAGCGCCGAATGCGAACTCGGCATCCCGCCAGGGCTGACCCACAGGCCCCAATCCCACTGGCGAGTGCGGAGATAAGCCAGCGGCACCTTGCCGCCCTGCGCCACCACCCAGGCCAGGAAGGCGCTCCAAAACACACCGTTGTGCAGCCAGGCGTTCATGCGCCCTCCGCCGAGGCTTCGTCATCGGCGGCAAACGGCTCCAGCGTCCCGCCGCTGAGGCGTTGCACTTTCAGCTCTGCCTCTTCCAACAAGCGGCGGCAATGTTGCAAAAGCGCCTGTCCCCGGGCATACAGGGTCAGGGCTTCTTCCAGGGGATGTTCTTGCCGCTCCAGCGCAGCGACCACGGCTTCCAGTTCGGCAAAAGCCTGCTCATAGGTCAACGCCTCGACGGGGGTGGGGGTATTTTCATCAGCCGTCATGGGCATCCTCCAAAGAAAAGTTGTGCGCCAGCGCGCGACGGGCATGGGGCCACCGGTCGGCAGGCACCCAAAAGTAATCGGTATCGAAGGTCGAAATGGCCAAAATCGGCACGCCCGCCGCCGCCAGCACCCCGCTTACCCTTGCCAGCACGCCCACCAACGCGAAATCCAGCGTGCCGGCCACCCGGAAACCGCGCCAAGGCCCCTCCCGCCGCGCATAAGAGGGCACCTCGTGGTCAGCGGGCACCAGCAAGGACAGTTCATCGACGGTGCGAGCGCAAAAAACCCCTGCTTTCTGACCCAGGCCCGGCGGCAGTGGGGCTTCCGGCGGCAGGCGATAGATGAAATAAGCCGCAGGCAAGGGAATCAACCGCAAGGTCTCAGCAGTCATGGCCTTCCTCGTGGGCAGTGACACGGGCGCGCAGGCTGCCTTCCGCCAGGCGAACGCGAATCTCGGCATCCACCGGCGCCTGGGCCGGCTGCCGCACAACCTGCCCTTCGGCATCGGTGACCAGGGCATAGCCGCGACGGAGCACGGCCAGGGGGTTGAGGGCCTCCAGGCGGTGAGCAAGACCTTCCAGGCGCATGTGCTGCAAAGCCAGCGCGTGCTGCAAAGCCACCTCCATCTGCCGGGCGATTTCATCAAGGCGCTGCGCCTGCGAAAACAGGCGGTAACGAGGCGCGTGGCGCTGCAAGCGCACTTCCAGGGCAGTCAACCCCGCCCGGCGGGAGGCGAAAGCCAGCGCTGCCGCGCGGTTCAGGCGGCTTTCCAGCCCCTGCAACACCACCAACAGGTCATCGCGATGCGGCACGGCTTGCTCTGCCGCACCGGTAGGCGTGGGAGCGCGCAGGTCGGCGGCGTAATCGACCAGGGTGAAATCGGTTTGATGCCCCACACCGGTAATCACCGGCGCTTCCGAAGCCGCTACCGCCCGCACCACGGCTTCGTCGTTGAAGGCCCACAGGTCTTCCAGCGAACCGCCGCCGCGCGCCAGAATGATGACGTCGGGGTGCGCGTGCACGTTCAGGGCACGCAGCGCCTCAACGATCGCCTGGGGGGCTTCCTGGCCCTGCACCAGCGCGGGGGCGAGCACCACTTCGGCCAGCGGGTAGCGGCGGCGCAGGGTGTTGAGGATGTCGCGCAGGGCTGCGCCGGTCGCCGACGTCACCACCCCAATGCGCCGCGGAAAGCGCGGCAGAGGGCGTTTTCTGGCTTCATCGAACAACCCTTCGCTTTCCAGTTGGGCCTTCAGGCGCTGGAATTCCCGATAGAGGTCCCCCTCCCCGGCAGGGCGCAGCACATCAGCATAAAACTGATAGCGCCCCCCGGCTTCGTACACGTCAATGCGACCATGGGCTTCCACCGCGTCGCCGTTGCGAGGCAAAAAATGGCGCTGCTGCCGCAGCACTTGCGGCTTCCACATCACGCAGGGCAGTTGGGCGTTGCCGTCTTTGAGGGTAAAGTAGGCATGCCCTGACGAGGCCACCTTGAAATTGGAAACCTCGCCCTGCACCCAGAGTTCGCGCAGGTTATCGTCGCTGGCGACGAGGTCGCGGATGTAGTGCGTCAGGTCGGTAATCGACCAGACAGGCGGCGCGAAAAACTGTTCAAAAAGCATCGTCTGCTCCCGGGAAAGTACGGGAATCCTCGCGAGCCACCAGGCCAGCGGAGACGAGCACCAGCCACATGGCAACCACTTCACCCACCGCCACCGTCACAGCCTTGAGCGCGCGCGACAGCGCCAGGGAAAGCGGCTGCCACGGCGCGGTTACCATCATCACTGCCGGCCACACGCCGCGAGAAACCACAGCACTCACCAGCCCCAGCAGCAAACACGCGCCCAACCAACGTCGGCAATGCCGCCAGGTTTCGCGAAACACGCCCCCGATTTGTGTGCCGGGCCACGTCGCCACCACGACTGCCAACATCGCGTACCAGGGATGCGCCACGAGGGGAAACAGCCAGGAAATCAAGACTATCGCGGCATAATCCACCGACGCGTGCGATGGCGGTGGATAGAATGCCGCAAGCACCCTGACGCCCCAAACCACCACCATGCCCAGGGCCATGAAGGCCAGGGACGAGCCAAAATACCCCAACGCCCACCGCAAAGCCAGCACTGCCCCTCGCTGCCGCAAGGCTGCCAGCACTTCTCCCCACGTCAGCAACTGCCGGCGCGAGCACCACACATAAGCAGCAGCAGCCAGAGGCAACATCAAAACCCACTCGACCAGCCCTGTCAAATTAGCCCCGTGCAAAGTGAGGGCGCTCAAAAAGCCCACGGCAAAAACCACTGCCAGCACCACGGCGACCACCCGGCTCCGCGATACCAACGCATTGCAACGGCGCAAGAAAGCCTGTTGCATGGCTACCCTCCTTTCCTTTCCACTACCGCTATAATGATAGCACACCTCCCAAAATGCAACAGGGACAGGCATGACACAAAACGGAAACCCCCGCCGCCCCCCAAAGGTGTTTTCCGTGATGCTTCGACGCAAGTCCATGGTTGTCGCGAGCATCCTGTGGTTGCTATGGGCAACCAATGCCGTGAACGACCTGGCCCGCGGGCACGGCATCAGCGGCTTTACGCTGGCCTTCGGGTTCGGACTGGCGCTCGGCACGTGGGTGGCCTGGAAAAACAAAACGCCCTGACCCTCACGTCAGGGCGTCTGTCTTTCACGCCCTCGTTGACTGACAAATCTCATCAAGATGGCTTCTGTGTTTG
>CAYYRG010000050.1:0-2133 GCA_964474015.1 uncultured Anaerolineaceae bacterium
TGTGCCCTGATTATACGCCTGCCGGGCCAGGGCGGCGGCTGCTTTCGGCGGGATGACAAGGGGCATTCCCCCGAAATTCCTATCGGCGTGGAAATGGCTTCCGGGTTATAATGACCCATATCCCTATGGGGATTTCCTGCTTTTCAGGGTTGCGATGGCTGCCAAACGGAAGACGGACTATCAGATTTTGTGGATCGAGAACCGGCGGGTGCGGGTGCCCGATTTTGTGCCTGCCCTGCGCAAACGCGGTTACGATTTGCACGTCGTCTCGTCGGGCAAGGCGGCGCGGGAGTGGCTGCACACCTTTACGCCCGACCTGGTGGTGCTTTATGCGGCGTCGTTTGGCACCAGCGGCTATCGCATCGCCAAGGGCTTGCGCAGTGTGGCGCCGGAAACGCTTCCCTTGTTGTTGATTGCTTCGCCTGAAGCGCCGCCAAAGGCCAACGCGCCGGTTTCCTACACCCTCACGCTGCCCTTTACCACCCGTAAGTTGCTCAACCGCATTCACCGCCTGTTGCCGAGCGAAGCGCAGTGGCACCGGGTGGGGGCTGTGGCGTTGGATGAGCAGCGGCGTGTGGTGCGCTGCCACGGGCGGGAGCACCGCCTGACGCCCCGCATGTTGCGCCTGCTCAAGGTGTTCATGGCGCGGCCCTATCAGGTGATTCCTTATCACGACCTCTTCCGCGAGGTTTGGGAAACCACTTACCTGGGCGACATTCGCACCCTGCAGGTGCACATTGCCTGGCTGCGCCGGGCGCTGGAAGACGACCCCCGTCGACCGCGTTTTCTGGAGACTTTGCGGGGGGTGGGGTATCGCTTTCACCCGGAGGGCAAACCGGAGCCGGAGCCGGAAGGGGAGGCCGCGGCCTGAAAGCGCCATCCGCCGCCCGCTGTTGAGAAGATGCGCACCGCCCACGGGCGGTGTGTGGTGTTTAAAGGCAGCGTGGTGGGCAAAGGCGTGGTGGCGCGGGGCGGGCGTACCGCCTGTGCGGTGCTGTGGAAGACGTCCTCGTCCATGAAGCCGGTTTCCCACCCGGCGGCGTCGGCCAGGGCTTCGGGGGGCAGGTGCACCTGCCCTGCTTCCACGCGCGGCTGCCAGGCCGTGGGGAAAGGCTGCCACGGCCAGGTGAGGGCGGCGTCGGCTTCCACGGTGAAAGCCGCGCCGGCGCGTATCAGCCGCAGCCGGGCCGTTTGCACGGCGCGCACGGTGGCATCGGCGCAGAGGAAGCGCCGCTTGAGCCGCGCCGCGACCACCGCGGTGGTGCCTGAGCCGCAGAAAAAATCGGCCACCACCTCGCCGGGGTTCGACGAGGCCAGGATGATGCGTTCCAGCAGGGCTTCCGGCTTCTGCGTGGGGTAGCCGGTGCGCTCACGGTGCAGCCGGGCGACCACGGGGAAGTACCACCAGTCTTCCGGCACTTTGCCGCGTTTCAGGTCGGGCACTTTGCCGAAGCCAGCCCTGGGCGATGATTTGAAGGTCGCCACGGTGTTGGGGTGGTAGGGCACGCGCACGGCGTCGGCGTTGAAGGTGTAGTGGGTGCTTTTCGCATAGACAAGAATGGTGTCGTGCTTGCGGTTGAAGGCGCGGCGGATGGGCGAGGGGCCGTGGTAAACCCACACGATTTCGTTGATCAGGCGCTGGGGGCCAAAGATCTCGTCGAGCAGCAGGCGGGCGTAGGGCGCGGCATGCCAGTCGAGGTGCAGATAAAGGGTGCCGCTGGGGGAAAGCAGGCGGTGCATCAGCACCAGGCGGGGGTAGAGGAAGGCCAGGTAATCGTCCAGGGAAGGCCAGCGGTCGGCATAACCTTCGGCCAGTTGCCAGGTGTGCGGTTTGCGGGAGTCCTCGCCGCGCCCGACGCGCGCCCGATAACGTCGGTTGGTAAAAAACGGCGGGTCGGCGTAGATAAGCGGGATGCGGCCTTCCCATTGGGGCAGGAGCGTCGCCATCAGGGCCAGGTTGTCTCCCCAGAGCAGCCGGTTGGCGTGGGGGGGCGCGGCGGCTTCTGGGGGCGCGATCACGCTTTCCGCTTGCAGGTGAGCCGGCGGCGGCAGATGGAAGGTTTTGCCGGGGAAGGAAAGGGTGGGCATGGGGGAGAGGGGTAGTCGGGTGGTCGGGTAGTTGGGGAGTCGGGT
>CAYYRG010000050.1:2233-9396 GCA_964474015.1 uncultured Anaerolineaceae bacterium
AGTCGGGTGGTCGGGTGGTCAGGGGAATTGGGGGTCTTTTCCAAACTTGCGGGGGCGAGTGGCGCTCCTGATCTGTGCTAATCTGTGGTTCCCTTTTGCTCCTCGGGCAGGGCGGCGGCGCGATGCGCCGGGCTGCCGATGTAAACTCGCGGCACGCGCGTGTTGATGTTGGTGAGCACTTCGTAGGGAATGGTGCCTGCCCACGCGGCCAGGTCTTCTACGGTGATGCGTTCCTGCCCCTGTTCGCCGATGAGCATCACTTCGTCGCCGTTGTAGGCGGTTTCCCAGCCGATGTTCACCATCATCTGGTCCATGCAAATGCGCCCTACTTGCGGGTAGCGGCGGCCGCGGATGAGCACCTGTGCTTTGTTGGACATGGCGCGAAAATACCCGTCGCCATAGCCCACGGGCAGGGTGACGATGCGGGTCTGGCGCTCGGGGGTCCAGGTCCAGCCGTAACTTACCGCCCGTCCGGGCTGGGTAACTTTGAAGTACACGACGCGGGTCTTCCAGGCCAGGGCGGGGCGCACACTCACGGTGCGGGGCACGTCGGGGGAGGGGTAAACCCCGTAAAGCAAGATGCCGGGCCGCACCATGTCGAAAGTGGCTTCCGGCAGGCGCAGCACCGCGGCAGAGTTGGCCATGTGGCGCAGGGGCGTGGGCAGGCTGCGGCGCTCGTAAAAACGCAGCACTTCGTGGAAGCGTTCCAGTTGCAGGCGCGCGGAAGCCGGGTCGGCGGCGTCGGCGTTGGCGAAGTGGCTGAAGATGCCCTCCACCTGCAAGTGGCGGCTGCGGAGCGCGGCTTCCAGGAAGCCTTCGGCGCTGTAATCGTGCACGCCAATGCGTTCCATGCCGGTGTCGATTTTGAGGTGCACCCGCGCCGTCACGCCGAGGGCGGCGGCTGCCTGGTCGATCTGGGTGAGTTTTTCAATCGAAGAGGCTGTCAGAGTCAGATCGTATTTGAGAAAGAGGGGAATCTGGCTGCCCCAGATGCCGCCCAACACCAGAATGGGCGTGCGAATACCGGCTTTGCGCAGCAAAATGCCTTCTTCTAACACGGCGACGCCGAGGTAATCGGCCCCCAAGGCGGCCATCAGCCGCGCCACCGGCACCAGCCCGTGCCCGTAGGCGTTGGCTTTGAGGATGGGCATCACCTTTGCCGGTGCCACCCGCTGCCGAATGGCGAGAAAGTTGGCGGCCAACGCGTCCAGGTCAACCACCACCTGGGTGGGACGCATCAAGCCTTCGTTGTCTTGGGCCATTACGGGTGAGAAAATGTCGCCGTCCATGCGGTAATTGTACCGCGGGGGTGCGGGGAAACCCAAACCGCCGACCGGAAAGCGGTCGGCGGTGAGGATGCGGAAGGAAGCGGCAGGCTATGGGGCAGGTGTGGTCGTGGGGTTGGCGGTGAGGGGCACGGCCTTGCCTTGTGCCACCAGGAACCACTGCGTGACGTTGCGGAAGCGGTCGCTCAGGTCGAACACCGGCCCCAGGCGAATGCCGCCCACCTGTTGATCGACCGCATAGGTGTAAACCGGGTAGAACAGGGGCAGGGCAGGTAATTCTTTGGCGAAAAGCACCTGGAAGTTGTAGTAGAGTTTCTGCCGGCGGGTGATGTCGGGGGTGATGCGGGCCTGTTCCAGGTATTCGCTCGCGCGGCGGTTGTCCCACATGGTGTAGTTCTGGCCGTTGGTGGCCTGGCTTTGGTGCCAGAAGGGGTAGGGGTCGGGATCGGGCGAGCGGGTGAGGTCGAGGTCGACCAGCGCGGCCTCGTAGGTGCGTGGGTCGAGGTAGTTGGCAATCAGTTTTTCGTAGGGCACACCTTTGAGCGTGACTTTGACGCCCAGCGCCTTCCAGTCGTGTTGGATGGCCTGTGCCAGCGCGGCATGGCGGGCGTCGTTGGGGTAAACCAGGGTGAAGGCCAGGGGCTGGCCGTTCTTTTCGCGCACATCGCCGCCGCCTGCCGGAATGACGAATTTGTCGTCTTTCAGCAGGTTGATGGCCTTTTCGGGGTCGTAGGGCGTGGGTTGCAGTTTGTCGTAATAGGCCCATGTGCCAGGGAAAATCGGCCCTGTGGCCTCGAATGCCTGCCCGTCGAGGACGTGGTCGATCATCCAGCGGCGGTTCAGCCCCAGGTAAAGGGCATGGCGCACGGTTTTATCTTGCAGGAAGCCAACCTCTTTGTTGCCGAGGTTGAACAACACTAAGGTCATGCGCGGCAGGCGGGTGGTGTAGAAGTTCAGGTTGCGTTCCCGCAGGGCGTCGGCCAGGATGTCGGGGGTGATGCGTTGAATGCCCAGCACTTCGCCGTCGCGGTAGGCTTGCAGGGCTGCCTGGGCTGTGGGGTAGTAGCGAAAGACCATGCGGTCGATGTAAGGCCGACCGCCGAAGTAGTCGTCGAAGGCGCGCAGGGCCACCCCTTTGATTTTGCCGTTTTCGACCACCAGGTGGTCGAAGCGATAGGGGCCGCACCCCACGGGTTCCAGGTTTTGCGGAGCGTTGACCATTTGCTCCGGCGGGATGTTTTCCCAGATGTGCCTGGGCAGGATACCGAAAGTGAGGTAGTCGAGGAAGGGCGCGAAGGCTTCCGGCAGGCGCAGTTGCAGGGTGTGGGCGTCTAAAGCTTTGTATTTGACGGCTTTCCAGAGGGCGCGAATGTCGGGCGGCAGGGGGATGGCGTCGTTGCGCATCAACTGGATGGTGAAAATGACGTCGTCGACCGTGATAGGCCGCCCATCGTGCCACCTGGCATTTTTGCGCAGGGCGAAGTTATAGGTGGTGCCGTCGTGTGAAATGCCCCACGATTCGGCGATGCCGGGTTGCGGCAGGCCGCGGGCGTCGAACACGATCAGGCTGCAATAGAGCAGGCGATCGACGTCGCGGTCGGGCTGGTTGCCGCTATCCAGCAGCGGGTTCAGGCGGCTGATGGTGCCGATCAGCGCCTCGGTATACACGCCTCCGCGTTTGGGGGCGGGGGCAACGCTGCCGGGCGTCGTCGCGGGGGGCTTTTGCCCTAAAAGCAAAAAAGCCACCGCAATCGCTGCCATCAGTGCTAACAGCAACTGCCAGCGAAAGCGGCGGAAGAAACTGCTTTGTGGGGTCATGGTGAAGTCGGCGCCTACCCCGCCGCCTTGGAGACCAGCACCACCGCTAAGGTCAACGCGAAGAACAACACGCTCAGCGCAATGGTGAGGTGAAAGAAAGTCCTTTCCAGCCCGCGGCGCGCGCTGAACACGGTGCCCATATCCGAGCCGGTCAGCCCACCCAGCCCGGCGCCTTTGCTTTGCAGCACCACGATGGCGATCAGGGCAATTGAGGTTATAATCAGGGCAATATCCAGATAGGTTTCCAAAGCGTCCTCCTCGCTGCATGACATCGCCTGTTTCCAGGCCACCCGATTATACCTTCCCCCCAAGGAATCGTCAAACATGCCTTCCGCCTGGCACGAAGCCGTCGTTGCGTTGCACATGCACACCCGCTTTTCCGATGGCGCGGGCACCCATCGCGAGATCGCCCAGGCGGCGCTGCGTGCCGGGGTCGACGCCGTGATTGTCACCGACCATAACGTTTGGGTGGAAGGTGCCGAAAAGGTCTATGCCCGCGACGGGCGGCGCGTGGTGTTGCTGGTGGGGGAAGAAGTGCACGACCCCGCCCGCCAGCCGCAGAAAAACCATGCCCTGATTTTTGGGGCGGGGCGGGAAATGGCACCCTATGCCCACGACCCGGCCCGGTTGTTTCAGGCGGTGTCCCAGGCGGGGGGGATGGCTTTCATTGCTCACCCGGTGGACCCTGCCGCGCCGCTGGTGGGCGAGCCGGATATTTCGTGGGAAGCCTGGGATGCCGAGGGTTACACTGGCCTGGAAATCTGGAATGCTTTGAGCGAGTTCAAAGGGCACCTCAAAACCCCCGTGCACATCCTCTTTTACAGCCTCTTTTTCCATCAAGTGGCGGTGGGGCCTTATCGGGAAGCCCTGGCCCGCTGGGATAGCCTGCTCGCCGCGGGAAAGCGCGTGGCCGCGGTGGGTGGGGCTGACGCCCATGCCAATGTTTACCGGCTGGGGCCGCTGCGCTTGACGTTGTTCCCTTACGAAAAGCACTTTCGTGCCATCACTACCCACTTGCTTTTGGACGAGCCGCTGGATGGCCGCCTGGAGCACGACCGCCGCGTGATTTACGCTGCCCTGCGGGCGGGCCGTGGGTTTGTGGGCTATGACCTGCCCGCCAGCACGCGAGGGTTCCGCTTTACGGCGATTGGCGAGCGCGGAGAAGCCGTGATGGGGGAATCTTTGCCTCTCAATGACGGCGTGACTTTGAAGGTGCGTGTGCCGCGCAAGGCGGAATGCCGCCTGATTCGCCACGGTGAGGTTGTGCAACGCTGGAAGGGACGCGAAATTTGCACTGCCACGGTCACCCGCCCCGGCGCTTATCGGGTCGAAGCCTATTTGCACGCCTGGGGCCGCCGCCGGGGATGGGTTTTTAGCAACCCGATTTATTTGCTCTGATGGTTCAGGGGGAATGCTATCCCAATATCACTTCGACCTGTGAGCCGCGCGGGGTTTTGCGCACCTCGATACGCGCCGGGAAGGCTTCTTTCAGGGCTTCGATGTGGGTAATGACCAGAATTTTGGCGAAATCGTCTTGCACGGCGCGGATGGCTTCCAGCAGGCGCTGGCGGCCTTCGGCATCCTGGCTGCCGAAGCCTTCGTCGATGACCAAGGTTTGCAGGCGTGCCCCGGCGCGATGGGCCAGCAGGCGGGCTAACGCCACCCGAATGGCAAAATCGACGCGGAAGGCCTCACCGCCGGAATAGCTTTCGTAGTCGCGCTGGCCGTAGGCGTCGCTGATGATGATGTCTAAGGTTTCTTTCATGTCTTTGCGTTTGGTGTCTTTGTAAGGCGCCTGGGTGCGGAAGTGGACGTGCATTTGGCCATCGGTGAGCCGCTCCAGGATGCGGTTGGCTTCCTCTTCCAGCAGCGGCAGGGCTTGCTCAATCAGCAGGCTGGGGATGCCATTGCGTCCGAAGGCGGTTTCCAGCGTTTTGAACCGCCCGACGTCGCGGGCCAGGGCTTCTCGGCGGGTGTGGAGTTCTGCAAGACTGCGCTTGTATTTGGCGATCAGGTGGGCCTGTTGTTGCAATCCGCCGCGGGCCTTTTGCAGTTCGGCGATGCGCTCGCGCAGGTCGGTCAGCTGGCGCTCGGCTTCAGCGGTGTTGGGGGTTTGGCTTTCGGCGGCTTGCAGTTGGCGGGCAGCCTCGGTGTGGCGGGCGCGCAGGGGTGTCAACTGGGCTTCGAGGGCTTGAATTTGGGCGCGCAAGTCGGCGGTTTCTCGGTCAAGGTGTTGCAGCACGGCACGTGCACTTTCCAAGGCCTGCCATTCGGTTTCGGCGGCACGTGCGCTTTCTTCAGCGCGACGGGCTGCGGCATGGGCAGCAGGATCGTAGCCCAGTTCCTGCAGGCGCTCATTGAGCGTTTTTAAGCGCTTGCGGGCCTCGAGGGCAAATTCTCCGGTTTCCAGCGTGCGGCGCAGGGCTTCCAGCCGGGGCTGGCCTTCTTTTTCCCACCGGTCGAGGCTTTCTTGCAATGCCTGCTGGCGGTTGAGCAGGCTGCCGCGTTGTTCGGCTAAGGCGCGGGCTTGCTTTTGCAGGCCTGTCAGGTTGGCGAGTTCGTTTTGGGCGGCGGCGTGTTCGGCGCGCAGGGCTTTGATCTCGGCGTTGACGGTTTGGTATTCGGCGCGCAGGGCGTCGACTTGCGCCTGCCATTGGGCGAGGATGTCGGTTTTGTGGGCTTCGGTGAGCGGTTGGCCACAGAGAGGGCAGGCGGGGGTGGTGACGGCTTCCAGTTGGGTGATGCGCGCTTTGTAGTCGTTGCCTTCTTGTTTCAGGCGGTCGCGGCGGGCCGCCAGTTCGCTGAGGCGTTGGGTGAGTTCGTCGCGGCGGGCTTCGGCGGCTTTGGCGGATGCGATGGCTTTTTCGACTTGCGCGAGCGCGGCTTCGGCTTCGGCCAGGTCTTTGGCGACCGCGGTGAGGTTTTGACGGGCTTCAGCAGCCTGACGGGCTTGTTGTTCCAGGTGGGCCAGGGCTTCGCGCAGTTTGGCTTCTTCGGCTTCGATGGCGCGCAGCAGGGGCTGGCGTTCTTCGTCCAGGGCGCGGAACTTTTCGGCCTGGCTTTCCCAACGGTTGAGTTCTTCGCGGGCGCGTTGCCAGGCCTGGTAGGCCGCGCGGATGGCGTCTTCACGGGCCAGCAGGGCCTGAAGCCTGGCCTGTTCGGTTTCTCGCTCGGCGAGGCGGGCTGTGAGGTCGGTCAGGCTGGCTTCCAGACGCTGAATTTGGGTTTCCAGTTCGCCGACCAGCAGGCGTTGTTGCTCTAAAGCGGCCTGGGCGCGGGCGTGTTCCCGCAGCAGGGCTTCCTGGGCATCGGCGGCGTCGGTCAGGCGGGCGATGTCGGCTTCCACTTCGCGGAGCTGGGCGGCGATGTCGGCTTCATGGGCGATTTCGGCGCGCATTTCGGCCATCCGGCCGTCGAGGCGTTCGATTTCGCTTTCGGCGGCGCGGCGGCGCTCGGCGGCAGCCTCGCGGTAGGCTTCCCACACTTCCAGCCCTAAAATGCGCCCCAGCACCTCTTTGCGCTTGCCTGGCCGCTCTCGCGAGAACTTGTCGGCCTCTCCCTGCAGGAAGAACGAAGCGTGAATGAAGGTGTCGTAGTCCATGCGCAGGGTTTCTTCGATGCGCGCCTGGGTTTCGCGCAGGCTGGCGGCGGTGAGGGGCTTCCAGGTGCCGTCGGGCATCTGCAACTGGAATTCCAGGGTGGTGGTTTTGCCCCGTGTGCGCGTGCGCTGGACGCGGTAAATGTTCCCCTCGTAGGAAAACTCGAAGGCGACCGAAGCCGTGGCCTTTTCGGCGGCGGTGTTGATGACGCCATCGCCGCGCTGGCGGGCCTGGCCGAAGAGAGCCCAGGTGATCGCGTCGAGCAGGGTCGATTTGCCCGCACCGTTGGGGCCGCTGATGCAGGCTAAGGTGAGGGGCGTGAAATCGACGGTGACGGGTTCGCGGTAGGAGAGGAAGCCGGAAAGGGTAAGGTTGCGAGGAATCATGGCTGAAGAGGGGGCGTGCCGCAGCAGTGCGGCGGCTGGTGGGGGGATATGCCGAGATTATAGCGCATTTTGTG
>CAYYRG010000051.1:0-5981 GCA_964474015.1 uncultured Anaerolineaceae bacterium
ACTGCATTGCCCACGGCTACGACCTGCGCTACGGCTTCGACCAGCAAAAGAAAGCGGTGGACTCCGGCTACTGGCCGCTGGTGCGCTTCGACCCGCGCCGCATCAAGCAGGGCAAGAACCCGCTGCAACTCGATTCGCGCCCGCCGAAGATTCCGCTGCACGAATACGTCTACAACGAAAACCGCTACACCATGCTGGCCCGCAGCCAGCCCGACCGGGCAGAGGAACTCCTGGCCAAGGCACAGGAAGACGTCAACATGCGCTGGCAGATGTACAAGATGTGGGCGCAGATGAAATTCGACCTGGACGAAGACAACAACGGCAAGAAATAACCCCCTGCCAGCCACACGCAAAAAAAAAGGCGTCGCCTCAAAAGGGCGGCGCCTTTTTTGTGCACAGAAACCGCTTGTCATGCTGCCTATTCGTGCACCCAAACCCGCGTGCCGTTGCCACTGCTCTCGAACTTCCACGGCGTATACGTCGGCGTGCTCCAGCGGAAAACCCACAACGCATCGGCATTCCGCATATTGATGCAACCGTGGCTCATGGGCATACCAAAATTATCATGCCAGTAAGTGCCATGAAACGCCACACCCGTTTTCACGAAAAAACTCACCCACGGCACCCCGGGCAGTTCATAGGCTTCCAGCGACGAGGTCAGGTCGCCGTTGCCCATGTGTCGGGCGGGGAACTTGTTGAAAATCCGAAAACGCCCTGAGGGTGTGCGGGTCGGGATGCCGTTATCGGTCGGCTTGTCGCTGGGAATGCCGGAAGAGATGAGCATCCGCCGCACCTCTTGCCCGGCTTCGTAAGCAATAACCTCTTGTGTGCCCAGATCGACCTCCAGCAATTTCTCTCCTGGGGGCACATCAGGCGAGAGCGGCGCTACTTCTTCAGGCGCAATCAGTCGCAAATGCGGCGCATAGACTTCATACGGCACTTTCAACAGGTCATCGGTAATTTCATACAACGGCTCGCCGCGCGCGCCCAATTTAACCGCCGTAACCCAATGGGTTGAGCCGTAATACAGGCGATAAAGCGGCCGTCGGGTGCCGTCGGGAAGCCGCTGCCAGCTCTGGGTAAAGGGCACCGTGACTTCCGCAATGCGCCCTTCTGGAGGAACCGCCACGGCCACGGGGTTTAGTCGCACGGCCACCCGCTGGGTGTAAGCCGTGTGCAGGAAGCCACCGGGCACGCGATACCAGCGCGGGTTGCGCGGCGGCCCGTGGGGGGAAACCACCTCCGCAAGCACGCGTACCAGGGTATCGCGCGGATAGGTGAGCACCCGTGGACTACGCAAGTCAGGTTCCCGATGCAAAGGCACGTTGGGAATCGTAATGCGCGCCAGACCAATGAAAGGCCACATGCCCCCAGGGAAGCGCGCCAGCGGGCGCCACGCCAGCCCCCCTAAACCCAGCAAGGCCAGTTTCAACACATCTCGGCGGCTGAGCAAAGCAGGTTTCATGGCCTCAGCGGCAGGTGCACGATGAACGTCGTGCCCTCACCCGGCTTGCTGTGCACCCGAATATGCCCGCGGTGGGCTTCGACGATGCGCTTGCAAATGTAAAGGCCCAGCCCCGAGCCGGTTGCCCGCTCGGCGCTGCCCGGCACGCGATAAAACTTCTCAAACAAATGTTTGAGATGCTCAGACGCAATGCCCATGCCCGTATCGCTCACCGTGATGGCAAGGTGGCTGTTCTCTTGATAAGCCGCCACCCGAATTTTTCCGCCCGGACGGTTGTATTTGATGGCATTGCTGACCAGATTGATCAACACCTGCTTGATTTTGCCCCGGTCGGCTTCCAGGGGCGGCAAATCAGCGGGGATGGCCGTTTCGACAGTCAGCCCCGCCGCCTGAATTTCGGCAGCAAAGAGTTGCAGCACTTCGTCCACCAAAGGCGCCACGGCAAAGCGTTCGCGGTGGAAACGCGCCCGCCCCGATTCCAATGCTGCAAGGTCGAGGAAAGTGGTCGTGAGTTCATTGAGATAGCGGGCTTCCCGCTCGATGGCGTCAATGGCTTGCCGGCGCTGCGCTTCCGAAATCTGGGGAAAGCGCAGCAATTGGGTAGCCGCCAAAATAGCCCCTAAAGGCGTGCGCACCTCGTGCACCAGTTCGGCAATCAGGTCGGCTTGCAAGAAAAGGCGGGCGTTCTGAATCGCCACGGCTGCCTGCGCGCCCAAGACCGTCAAAATTTCCTCGTCGACATCCGAAAAAGCGCCGCGGCGCTTGTTGACTGCTTCCAACACCCCAATCGGCTCGCCGTTGGCAATCAACGGCACGGCAATCAGGCTTTCGGTCGCGATATGCGTCAGTTTGTCCAGATGCCCGTAATGTTCGGGGTCGGCATGGGCATGTTGGCGGCGCACAGGACGACGGCGGCGCAACGCCAGCCCTGCCAGACTGCCTTCCAGCGGCACTTGCATCGCGTGTTGCAGCGCGCCGGGCAGGTTGGTGGCCGTGCGGAAATGCAAAACCTTCTGCTGCGGGTCGTAAAGCAAAATCGAGGCAGCCTCCGCATCGCTCAATTCAGCCGCCGCCGTGACAATGCGCTGCAAAAGCGATTCCAGATCCAGCGTGGCCGCCAGATCGCGGGCAATGTCCAGCAACCGGCGGTAGGCTTCCAACGGCAACTGTGGTGCGGCAGGGGTCATCATGACGCAAGCACCTGTTCGGCAATGGCGGGCAAAATATCGGCCACATCCCCCTGAAGCACCACGTCGGCACGGGCATCCATGTAAGTGGGCGTCTGATTGACGATAATCACCGCAGCGCCATGGTTGGCGGCCTCCACCGGCAAACGCGCCACCGGCATCACCGCCAGCGATGAGCCCGCGATGAGCATCAAGTCGCTCTCACGCGCCAAAGCCTGTGCCTCTTCCCATGCCTGCCAGGGCAATTGCTCGCCAAACAATACGACGTCGGGCTTGAGCACACCGCCGCAATGGGGGCAATGCGGCACCTCGCCGGTCTCCAAAAAAGCCGGCAGGAACTCAGCACTGTTGTAGGTGCGGTAGCATTGCGTGCAGGTAGCCGTATCCAGTGAGCCATGCACTTCCACCACCCGCTGCGAACCGGCCTTTTGATGCAAGCCATCGATATTCTGCGTCACCACCCCGGCGAAATGCCCGGCGTGTTCCAGAGACGCTACCGCCCGGTGCGCCGCGTTGGGCTCGGCTTGCAAAATCGTCTCCAGCAAGGGGCGCACCCAGGCAAAAAAGCGGTCAGGGTGATGACGAAACGCCTGCAACGAAGCCACTTCTAAGGGGTCATGTTGGGCCCACAGGCCGCTGGAAGGCGAGCGAAAATCAGGAATGCCCGAAGGGGTCGAAATACCAGCCCCGGTGAGCACCACACCGCGGCGCGCCCGTCGAATGAGCGCCACCGCCTGGGCAATGAGGAATTCGGTTTCAGAAGTCAAAGGCATAACAATGTCAGCATCAACGGGATTTTTCGATCTGGGCTCGGACCACCTTGCCCATCTGGGCTGCCAGCATACCGTGGGGTTGCATCAGTACCATGGGCTTGTTGCTCATCTGCGCCCGGTAGGCGACCTCGGGCATCGGCGGGATGACCGTGACCACCGGCACCCCCAACCGGTTCTGAATATCCATCCAGGCCATCTGAATATCTGCCCGCACACGGTTGACCAGCACCGCCGCAATCTTGCCCTGACCAATACCATGCATGAGCAAGTAATCAATCAGCGTTTTACCCATCTGCACCGTCTGCGGGAAACCATCGACCACCACCAGGATTTCATCGCACAACGGCAAAATTTTCGACGTGGCAGGCTGCAAAGAAGGGCCCAAATCGAGCACACTGTAACGCCCCGCCTGCCGCACATAACGCGCCACGGTCTCCAGGGCGGTTAAATTGGTGCTACGGGCGACTTCTGCAGGGTCGAAAGAAGCAAAAAGCAGCCGCACGCCAGCAAGATAACTGACCAGCATCTCTTCGACGGCCTGCGGGGTGATTTGCTGGGCCGGCTGCGCCAACAACGTTCCCAGACCGTTCAACGCCGGGTGTCCCAGTTCCAACCCCATCGTTCCCTGCCCTGGCCGCAGTTCGGCAATCACCACGTCTTCTTTGCTTTCCTGATACAACATAATGCCCAGGGTCAGGGCAACGGTCGAGGTGCCCACGCCGCCCTTGGCCCCCAGCACCCCCACCGTCCAACGCGGTTGAGCAGGGCCCGCGGGGGCAGCAGGCAAATTGCCGGTGGTGTGCGTGCCGTGCAACAGTTTTTTCACGCGCGCCAACAGCTCCGCAGGGTGGGCTGGCTTGGTGAGGTAATCATCCGCCCCTGCATCGAACCCCGTGAGTTTGTCTTCCACCTGGCTCTTGGCAGTAAACATCAAAATGGGGATGTTCGCAGTCGCCGGGTCTCCCCGCAGGCGGCGGGTGACCTCAAAACCGTCCATCTCCGGCATCATGACGTCCAGCAAGATCAGGTCAGGCTTTTCTGCCTTGGCCATCGTCAGCGCCTTCGGCCCACTATTTGCCACCACGATGCGGTAACCCTGCCGCTGGAGCATCAGCCCCACCAACTTGAGGGTATCCAGGTCGTCGTCGACAATCAAAATTTTTTCGTTCGCCATGACCGTTGCTCCTCGTCCTGGGGGACACCGGCCTTACCCTCGACCGGTTGCTGCGGAGATGCCACCTCTTCATTTTACCCTAAAACGCGCCGAAAAGGGGGAGAGGAGGCCACCCGCTGCCCCGGCAGTGGTAGAATTTCTCCATCTTCTCTTCCGGGAGGCACCAGCATGAACCCCCTCAAACAACTGCAAGCCTTCGGCCAAAGCATCTGGCTGGATTTCATTCGCCGCGGCATGTTGCACGACGGCACCTTAGAAACCTTCATCGCACGCGATGGCATCTCGGGGATGACCTCCAACCCTTCCATCTTTGAACAGGCCATCGCCCAAAGCGACGATTACACCCAGGCAATTGCAGCGCTGGCGCGAGCGGGCTACGACGCCGACGCGATCTATCAAACGCTCACAGTGGAAGACGTCCAGCGGGCAGCCGATATTTTCGCCAGCGTCTATCAAGAAACCCGGCGCCGCGACGGCTATGTCAGCCTGGAAGTCGACCCGCGGCTGGCCTACGACACCCCCGGCACAGTGGAAGACGCCCGCCGCCTCTGGAAGGCTTTAGACCGCCCCAACGTGATGATCAAAGTCCCCGCCACGCGCGAGGGGCTTCCCGCGATTCAAACCCTGTTGACCGAGGGCGTCAACGTCAACGTCACCCTGCTCTTCAGCGTGAAGCGCTACCGCGCCGTCGCCGAAGCCTATCTGGCCGCCCTGGAAGCCCGCCTGGCTCGCGGCTTGCCGTTAGATGGCATCGCCTCGGTGGCCAGTTTCTTTGTCAGCCGCATTGACACCCTGCTGGACGCCCTGCTCGACCAGCACCCCTGCGCCGACGCCCGCGCGCTGAAAGGACGCATTGCCGTTGCCAGCGCCAAAGCCGCTTACGCGGTATATCGAGAGATCTTCCACAGTGAGCGTTTTCGGGCATTGGAAGCCCACGGCGCGCGCCCTCAACGTTTGCTTTGGGCCAGCACCAGCACCAAAAACCCCGCGTATAGCGATGTAAAATACATCGAAGCCCTCATCGGGCCGGAAACCGTTTCGACCATTCCGCTGAAAACTTTGGCTGCCTATCGCGATCACGGGCGCCCGGCCGAGCGCCTCACCCAGGGCATTCCCGAAGCCCAGGCCACCCTGGCCAAACTGGCCGAGCTGCAAATCGACCTGGAAGCCGCCATGCAGCAGTTGGAAGAGGAAGGCGTGCAAAAGTTCATCAAGGCTTTCGACAGCCTGATGCAAACCCTGCAACAAGCCGCGGCGCGCACCTGACATCGTCCGCTGCCGCGCCCTACCAGCCGGCCTGTCCAGAGGGGAAAAGGAACCCCAAGCCTCAAATAACGAAAGAAAACCTGTCAGGTCTGGCTAACCTGACAGGTTGTTTTTGG
>CAYYRG010000051.1:6081-9389 GCA_964474015.1 uncultured Anaerolineaceae bacterium
GCTCAGGCTTCGACGCTGCTCAGGCTTCGACGCTGCTCAGCCTGGCTCACAGTGACGCGCCCCCTGCAGGGTTGGCTTCCGGGCCCCTTATTGTCCGGCAGCATTGCCCTGCCCGCCAGAAGGAGGCGGCTTGGGCTCGGCCCGCCTGTTGGGCGCATCGGGAGGGATGAACAACGTCGCGCCACAATACGGACACTTGACAATCCCCTTGCCAACAAATTCCCGCGTGCCGCCGCAATTGGGGCAAACATTGGTCACCATCTTCGCCGCGTCGCTGGCGTAAAAGGTCATACTTTCCCAATCAATGTAACCTGTGAACAGCCCCAAACTCACCAAATCATAAAGAGCCTGAGTAATCTGCTGGCGGGTCATCTTCATTTCTACCATCACCTGGCCTAACGAAACCTGCCCGTGGCTTTGAATCATGCCCAAGAGGCGTTGCAATTTCTCGGCTTCAGCCTGCTCCTTCGCCTCGGCCTTCCCCTTCACCAACAAATAAACCCCAATCGCCCCCAGCACCATCGCCGGAAGTGCGCCAAACAAAATAAACCCCAACACAGCCCCTGGCACGCTGAGTTTATGCACGGCCAGCCCGCTGGCCATGAAGCCGCCTGAAACAATCAAGGCTGCCACCGCCAGCCCTAAAGCAATCCACCCGCTGGTTTTACCGACGTTCATAGAGGATCCTCCTTAGATGCAACACCGTTAAGGTCTTCGAAGCCCTACGGCATGATATATCGGATAGATACTTAGCCAAAGCCACTGGAACCGCCACCGCCGCCAAAGCCGCCGCCACCACCGCCGCTGAACCCACCACCACCGCCGCTGCCACTACTGCTGGGATGGCTGACAAACGTGGCCGAGGCCTCATTCAACGTCGAGAGCAGGCTATCGGCGATATTGGAAAAGGAAGTGAAGGCCCCTGAGGCCATGCTATCCAAAGAAGGGGCGCCCTGGCCAGGGGAAGCCAGGTGGCCGCCTCCCCCCACGCCTCCGCGGGGCATTCCGCCGCCATAGGGGTAAAGCGTGTACCATCCCGGCGCGGGCATGTTGGACACGCGAGCAAACTTACGCACCCACAATTTGGAAATGCCAAACGCCGTGGCATAAGGCAAATAGCGGTCGAACAATGCTTTAGCCTGTTCCAGCGAAGTGTGGCGCTCCAGCTCCTGCAAATAGCGCTTGAAAGCGCGCCACTTGGCGGCTTCGAGGGCGCCTTTGGATGTCTTGCGAGGCATCGCCCGGGCAAGCACCAGCCACACCACCGTCACCACAACCCCCAAGAAAATGGCCGCGCCGCCGGCTGCGCCAGCCCCCATCCACTGGGCTGGCAAATAAAGCGCCGAAACCAGCCCGCCGAGCAACACCGCCCCCACCGTATATTTCGTGCGCACCTGATCGGGGTTCGCGGGGAACAAACCTGCACTGACCACCGCCTGATAGAGCTTGCGCTTAATGTCAGGAATCGACGTATAAAACGTGTTCTTCAGGCTTGCCAGCGAACGCTTTTCTCCCGGCGTGATTGCGCCTCCAAAAATGGCCGCCATCAACTCTCGCTCGAAAGGCAGTAAATCGGGCGGCGTCTTCTCAGCCACAAAATAGGTTTCTTCGTGGGTGCCGAGGAAAGCCTTTTTGCGCACCGTCTCGATTCTCAAAACACCGCGCCGCGCCAGGTCGAGCAAGGTTGCCATAATATCGTCCATATCGGCGCGCTCATCGACCAGGGTACCCACCATGCCCGGCGGCAGCTTGCTTGGCGGCTCGGTCACCAACGTCGGCACAACGCCCACCGCAGGGTCACGTCCGCGCCGATACCACCACAGAAAACCACCCCCCAACGTCGCTGCCGCTATCAGGAAAAGCAACACCCACCAGAAGAGGTCAATCCAGGGTTGCAGTTTCAGGCGTGTTTCCCACGGCGGCGGTGAGGCCGAGACAAAGCCGTGCGGCCACTGCACCCGAATTTCCCATTCCGTGCCGCCGGGAAAAGGCCCACCCTGAAATTGCACGGTGCTGGCATTCAGCAATTGGGCATTCCCACTCTTTTTCCCGTTGAGATAGGCCGCAGTGAGAATCTGGCCGCTGCTGAACTCCCCCGGCAGATGCACCACCACCCGCGCCTGCTCAATGGGGTATGCCCGGTCGCTTTCGATAATCTTCCAGAAAAACTGGTCGCCTTTCGTATCAATCCACAATGCCCCCTTCAATACATAAGTCAGCGTAAACGTCCGCGTCGCGTCGGTGGTTTCCGGGAAATACCACACAATTTTGCGCGTCTTCCCCGTCGAGGTGAGCAGGAACGCATAAGGCTGTGCGCTCTCGGCATGAAGATAGCGCGTTTCCCCCTCCGACACGCCCCAGTCGGTAATGTCTTCCACCCGATTGAGGGGAATTTCACGAAAGGCATAATGAAAGGGGCCGCCGATGAAGCGGACCTGCCAGGTCTCCACCACCTGCACATCACCGTTCGGCAAAATGGTGATCTCGGCATCGCGGCGGAGCACATCGGCGCTTTTGGCATGAGAAGCCGCGCTGGCCGTTCCCACACTTCCCCCGGCTACCGCCAGCAAGGCTGCCAACAAAACAACCCAGAGCACTCTCCGGACAGGCCATCGCATAAGCCACTCCTTCCTGATAAGCCTTGCACACCCCCGCGGGTATTCCAATCACACCTTCATCATATCATAAAACATCCCACCCTGGCAAAAAACAGATGCCCCGCCAGCAAAGGCTTAGAGCCTATCCGGAAAATCTCACGGCTGATGTCATTGCGAGCCCTCCGAGCAGTCGTCGCAGGGAGCGAAGCCATCCCCTCCTGATGGGGGAGACTGCTTCGGCGGGCTTTGGCTACGCTCAGCCCGCCGAAGCAGGACACCTGAGGGATTTTTCGGATAGATGCTTATGCGGTATAATTTTTTTATGGTTACAACGCTTTCTCTCCGCTCCATTTGTGTTTACTGCGGCTCATCAGATGATGTGCCTGAAATTTATTACCGGGCAGCCCGCGGAATCGGGAAAGCCATTGCATCCCGCGGCTACACACTCATCTACGGCGGCGGCTCGACGGGCCTGATGGGTGCGGTGGCCGACGCCGCGCTGGAAGCCGGCGGCGACGTCATCGGCGTAATTCCCGAACAATTCTATACCCCTCAACTGGCCCACGACCGCCTGACTCGCCTGGAAATCGTGCCCGACATGCACACCCGCAAAGCCCGCATGGCCGAACTGGCCGACGCCTTCATCGCCCTGCCCGGCGGCTATGGCACGCTGGAAGAATTCTTCGAAATCCTCACCTGGGCGCAAATCGG
>CAYYRG010000052.1:0-9340 GCA_964474015.1 uncultured Anaerolineaceae bacterium
TCCCTTGGTTGCAGGTTCGAGTCCTGCATGGGTCACCTTCCCCTCGGTGTTGCCGGGGGGCTTTTTTGTTAAAACCCGATAAGGATTGAACGCCCAACAATACCCTCGCTTGACGCCTCTCATCAAGCGGGTTATGATGGTGCCTATGGAACTACGTGGAAGTAAGTGGAGTATGCGCCGCAAGCAGCGCCGCCGTAGCAACCCTATTCGCTTGCTGGTGCTGCTGCTGTTGATTGCGGTGATGGTTTACGTCAATCAGGTCGTGGTGCCGGCCATGCCGAAGCCTTTTGTGCCGACGCCTACTCCCACCGTTAACCCCGAAGCCTATCTCACCAAAGCCCAAGAGGCTTTCCGCAAGGGGCAACTGGAAGTCGCTATTCAGGCTTACCAGCAGGCTATTTTGCACGACCCTGACAAGCCTTCTTTGCACGCCGCCCTGGCGCGTGTTCAACTGCTGGCCGGGCAATATGCCGCTGCCCTCACCAGCGCTGAAAACGCTCTTCTGCTCAACCCCGATTACGCCCGCGCCCACGCACTACGCGGCTATGCCCTCTATAAACTCGGCAACGACGTGCAGGCGCAAACCGAGCTCCAGCGGGCTTTGACGCTGGACCCCAACGACGCCTTAGCCCATGCCTTCCTGGCTGCGCTTTATGCTGATCAGGAACTCTACCAAAAGGCCGATGAAGAACTCCGCAAGGCGTTGGCGATTGCCCCCAGCGACCTGGAAGTGCGCCAGATTTACGGCTATGTGCTCTTTGCCGAGGGGCTCTACAAGCGGGCGGTGGAGGAGTATAAGGCGGCTTTGGCCATCAACGATAACATTCCCAGCCTGCACATTACCCTCGGGCTGCTGTATCGCGCTCAGGGAGATTACAACGACGCCATCGACGAGTTTTCGCGCGCCAATGCCCTTAACCCTGCCGACCCCATGCCTGACGCTTACATTGCCACCACCTATGCTTTGCAAGGCCAGTATGGGCGGGCATTGCAATATGCGGCGAAGGCTGCTGAGGAAGCCCCCGGCAACCCTTACATGCACGGCAATTATGGCCTGATTCTTTACAAGAACGGCAAGTATACCGAAGCAGTGAAGGAACTCGCTCTGGCGGTCAAAGGCGGCACGACGAAAGATGGCGTGATTGTGAAAGGGCTGCCCCTGGACTATGGCCGTGTGGCAGACTATTACAGCGTTTACGGCCTCGCACTGGTCAAAATTGGCCGTTGTGACGAGGCTCTTCCGGTGTTCCAGGCCATTTTGGCTGGGGTTCCCACCGATGAGGCCGCGGTTTACAACGCCCATCAGGGCATCAGCGAATGTAGCGCCCAGGCGGCCACGACGCCAACCCCCGCTGCCACGGGAACCGGCACCGCAACTACTGCGACCCCGGCACCGTAGGAAACCCGGCTATGGAACTACGCGGCGACGACATCCGTTTTGCCGACCAGGAGCCGCATTCCCGCCCCGGGCGGGTGCTGCTTTACCTCGCGTTGGCCTTGCTGGGCATCGCGCTCGATTGGGGCTTGTTCTCCGGACGAGTGCCCCGGCCCGATTTGTTTGCGCCTACCCCAACGCCTACCCGCAGCGCGGTTTCCTGGGCAGAAGAGGGACACGCCCAGTTCATCGCCGGCAACCTCGACGCGGCCATTCAGGCTTATAAAATGGCCACGCGGCTGAACCCGCGGAACGGTAAACTGTGGGCAGAACTGGCGCGTGTGCAGGTGTATTCCTCGGCTTTGCTCCCCACTGACGAACAGAAATTCGTGCGGCGGCAGGAGGCTCTGGCTTCCGCAAACAAGGCGGTGGAAGTCGCCCCTGACGACCCGCGTGCCCATGCCGTGCGCGCTTTTGCCTTGGACTGGCTGGCCACCTCGAACCTGGCTTCGGTTGAAGAGTCGGACCGTTGGCTGGCCGAGGCAGAAAGCGAGGCCGCACGCGCCCTTGTGCTCGCGAAAAACGACCCCCTGGCTTTGGCTTACGACGCCGAGGTGTTGTTGGATCAGCAAAAATGGATCCAGGCTAACCGGTTTGCCGAACTGGCGGTGCAGTATGGCCCCGATTTGCTCGATACCCACCGGGTATATGCCGCGGTGCTGGAAACGTTGGGCCAGTATAACAAAGCCATTCAGGAATACAAGAAGGCCATCCAGCTGGCGCCGAATCTCACCTTTTTCTATTTGCGGGCGGGGTTGATTTACCGCCACCTGGGCGGTTCGGCGGAAGCCAGTGAGGCCTATCGCAAGGCCCTTTATCAAAAGGCGCTGGACTTTTTTGCCCAGGCTGCGAAAATCAACCAGCGGTTGGGGATCAACGACCCTACCCCCTACATTGCCATTGCGAAAACCTACGCTCAAATGGGGCAATTCTTCATCGCGGCCCGTAACGCCGAGCGCGCTTTATTGATGGATCCCACCAACCCCAACACCTATGCCGAACTGGGTATTATTTACATCAAGGCCCGCAACTACGAAGGAGCAGTGCCGGTGCTGAAATGCGCTGTGGAAGGCTGCACGGCAGAGGAAACCGATGCCATCATCAAAGATTTACAAAAGCGGTTTGTGGGATTCGACCACCTCAAGGGGACGGCGGTCCAGCCTTTGCCGCTGACCGACCGCACGGTGGGCTTTTACTACGTGAGTTACGGCTCGGTGCTGGCGGCATTGGACCGGTGTAACGAGGCGTTGCCAGTGTTGGATAGGGTGCAGCGCACTTACCCTGCCGACCCTGTGCTGAGCAGCATTGTGCGGGAAAACCGCCAGATTTGCCGGACATTGGCGGCAGAGAAACAGGCTGTCACGCCTACGCCTGCGCCTTCGCCTTCGCCGACACCGCAGCCTTGAGGGCTGTGCATTCCTGCGTTTCCCGGCCCACCCTCGCGGGCAACAAACGCCCGCTTTTTTTGCTTGACAAAAAAGAACATCTGTTCTATAATAACGCTGTCTTTCCACACCGTTTTTCCCCAGGAGGTTGGTGAAATGGAGAGGATACGTTTGCCGTGGCAACAGTTCCCCCTGCGGCGGGGGCAGATGTTCGGTTTGTTGATTTTGACGGCGCTGGTGTTTTTCGAGGTGTTCAACTTCAGCACCACCGAGTTTGCGCTTCACGACTTGCTTGGCGAGATGCGCTTTGCCGGTTTGCCCTGGGCGACGATTCTCGCGATTGCTTTTTGCGGCATTGATTTTGCCGGAATCGCCCGCCTGTTCACCCCCGAAGAGGCCGACGCCCCAACGCTGGAAGTGTGGTATCTCTTTGGGGCCTGGCTATTGGCGGCGACGATGAACGCCATGCTCACATGGTGGGGCGTTTCCATTGCCATTTTGAGCCACACCTCTGCTGGCCGGGCGGTGTTGGGGCAGCAAACGCTGCTCAAAGCGGTGCCAGTGTTTGTGGCGGTGTTGGTGTGGCTGGTGCGGGTGCTCATCATCGGCACGATTTCGACGGCTGGGCCACGGTTGTTCTCGCAACGGGACGAGGTGAGTCTGGCCGTTCCCCATCGCCCGGCAACGGCTGCACGCGCGGCCGTGGCGGCGGCCCGCCGCACGCCTACGCGACGGCAGCCGGGCGCGTCGAGCCGAAGCACGCCGCCGCCGGAGCCCACGTACGAGCCTTTATATGGCGCTGCCCCGACCCATAGCGGGCCGAGGCAGGTGTAAGCGGCCAAATGAAATCGCTCCCTCGCTTATTTTTGGGGCGCAGAGATCACCTTTTTGAGAATGTAGCCCTCTTGCTTGTGGCTGACGCCGCGGGTGCAAACCTTATTCAACGGGCATGCGGCGCAGCCTTCCCCCTCGACCGAGCAGCCGGTGCTGGCCACTTTTTCGACTTTCCCTTCCCAGGCCAGCACTTCCAGCATTTGCCGCACTTCATCGGTGTTGGTGCCCAGGGCAACGGCCAGGCTGGCCAGGGAAACCCCTTCGCCGCGTTGCTCGGCTTCCTGCAGCAGACGATAGAGACGCAACAGCATTAGCCCGCTCCCAAGAGACGGCCAACCTGGAACACTGCTGTGGCGAGCAGCCAGGCAGTCGTCAGCCCCAGCACGACAGAGAAGAGCGCCCACCGCCAGCCATATTCCTGCGCCTGGGCTGCCACGGTGGCCATGCAGGGCGTGTAAAGCAGCACATACACCAGGAAGGCCAGGGCGCTCAGGGGCGTGAAGGCTTTGTGCAGGGCACGGCTGAGTTCGGTTTGGTTGCCTTCATCGCCCGACGCTGCCGGGAAGAGGCGGATGCCGGGGGTGAGGCTGTCGAGCAAGGCCTGGGCTGCCTTCCAGGTGGCTTCCCCAAAGCCAACCACGATGGTCCTGGCGTCATTGAGCGGGTGGAGCGTGGGGGGCTCGGTGGGGCGCTTGGCTTCTTGCTCGCCGATGTAAATTTGCGACATGGTCGAAATGACCACTTCTTTGGCCACAAAGCCGGAAATCAGCGCCCCCGCGGCCTGCCAGGTGCCAAAGCCCGCCGGTTCGTAGATGGGCGCTAAGGCATGGCTGACTTTGCCGAAGTAACTGTCACCTGGGTTTTGCACGCCCCACGGCAGGTTGAGCAGGAACCACAATAAAATGGCGATGCCGAGGATGACGGTGCCTGCCTTGCGGATGAATTCCGAGGTGTGTTCCCAGGTGTGCAGCCACAGCCCCTGCCAGGTGGGCAGGCGGTAGCGGGGCAGTTCCAGCACGAACACGCTTTTGTGCACTTCAGGGAACACCAGCAGGGAAAGCAGCCAGCCTGCTAATGCCGCCACGACGATGCCCACCAGGTACAGACTCCACACCACCAGCCCCGCGTCTTTGCTGAAAAAGGCCATGCCGAAGACCACGTATACGGGCAGGCGCGCCGAGCACGACATGAAGGGAATCAGCAGCCCGGTGAGCACCCGCGCGGCGCGGTTTTCGATAGTGCGGGTGGCATAGACGGCAGGCACATTGCAGCCGAAGCCCAAAATCATGGGAATGAAAGCCCGCCCGTTGAGCCCCAGGAAGGCCATGGCCTTATCCATCACGAATGCCGCGCGCGCCAGGTAGCCGCTATCTTCCATGAAGGCTAAGGCGAAAAACATCACCATCAGGCTGGGAATGAACGTCAGCACGCTGCCGACGCCGGCAATGGCACCGTCTACGATGAGCGAGATCAGCCACGGTGGGGTGTGAAGCGCCAGCAGCCCGGCCAGGGTCCAGGTGGTGATGGGGCCGCTGATGATGGTGTCGATCCAATCCATGAAAGGCGCTGACACATTCTGCACCAGGCTGAACATCAAATACATGAAGAAGAGGAACAGTGGGATGCCCAGCCAGCGGTTGGTGACGATTTGGTCGATGCGGTCGGAGAAAGTGCGTGGGGGGTGTTTGGGCAGGGTGAGCACCTGCCGCGCCAGGCCGCGCACGAAGGCATAGCGGGCGTCGGCCAGGGCGATATCCACGTCTTCGCCATACACGCGCTGGAGCTTGTGCATCACTTTTTGTAGCACGTCCAGCACGGCCTCACCGCCGGGGGCTTCGTTGACAACCCGCTGGGCCTGTTCGTCGCCCTCGATGAGTTTGACGGCCAGCCAGCGTGGCCGGTAGCCTTGCAGGTCGGAGAGGGTTTCCAGCGCCTCGGTGAGGCGGCGCACGGCTTTTTCCAACTCGTGGTCATATTGCAGCACGTCGGGCGGTGGCGTGTGGAATTCAGGCGCTTCGGCGGCATGGTGAATTTGCTCACGTAGCGCTTCAATGCCGATATCCTTGCTTGCCACTGCGGTAAGCACCGGCACGCCTACCAGCTGAGCGAACCGCCCGACGTCGATTTTGTAGCCTAATTGCTCGGCCACGTCGGCCATGTTGAGCACGATGATCATCGGCGCCCCGATTTCCAGCAGTTGCGCCGTGAGGTAAAGGTTGCGTTCCAGGTTCGAGGCGTCAACCACGTTCACCACGACGTCGGGGTGTTCCTCCGTGATGAACTCCTGGGCAATGCGCTCTTCGGGCGAATAGGCCGAAAGGCTGTAAGTGCCCGGCAGGTCGACGATTTCGACCACCAGGTCGCGATAGCGGTAAAAGCCTTCTTTCTTTTCGACCGTTTTGCCTGGCCAGTTGCCGACGTGCTGGTGCGCGCCGGTCAGCGCGTTGAAAACCGTGCTTTTGCCAGCGTTGGGGTTGCCTGCCAGGGCAACCCGAAGGCGGCGAGAGGTGGTCATCGTGCAGGTTCTCCTTGCGGGGTGGTTTCGGTGACCAGAATTTTATGGGCCATGCCGCGCCCTAATGCCAGGCGCGTTTCGCCGACGGCCAGCAACAGGGGCCCCCCGTTGTCGCGTAACACCTGTACCGTGTTGCCGGGCAACAGCCCCAGCCCGGCAAGGCGGTCTTTCAGGTGACGGCCAGCGCGCACTTCGACGATGCGGGCTGGCCGCCCAGGTGGCAACATCGTGAGGGGCAAGACGGGCTCATGGCTCATGGGCGCGCTCCGCCTCGGCGATTTCGACGATGATGTCGGCGGCATCTTTCCGCCGGAGCGAGAGGTGCGAGCCTTTGACCGTATATTCCACCGGGTCGCCCAAAGGCGCAACCCGTTCCACGTAGACGATTTCCCCCCGCACCAATCCCATATCCAGCAGGCGGCGACGCAGTGGCCCGCTGGTGCGAATCGCGGTAATCACGCCTTTTTGGCCCGGCGTGAGGGCGCTCAGGGGCACTTGCCTGGTGGTCGTGGCGGCCACAATGTCCTCCGAAACGACAGGTTTATCGGGGCACAACAGCCCCGCCGTAGGTTCCTTTGCCCAAATGGGCGAATAAATTATACCATAATCATAAAAATTCACGGGCGGTTGCTTCCCCGCCCGCGGCTTTCCGATTATAATTCCGCTTGCATTTCTTCACAAGGAGCGCTGATGAGTCGAGTGATTCAGACCGACGGCGTGGGCAAGCGCCGTCGGCGCTTATTGCAAATGTTGGGGGCGGCTTTGCGGGAACTGATGACCCAAACCCGTCCTGATGCCCGTACGCTCGATTTGGCGGCTTTCATTGCCGAACTGTTAGGGGCGTTGGCCGATTTGGTCGAGGAAACCACCGCCCCCTGGGAAAAGCGCGGCTATTGGGTGAAGGCCGACCGCTTTCGCATGGAATGGCGCTGGGCGGCGCAGTTGCAGCGCGCCATGCAGGAAGCCGTGCTGGCGCAGGATTGGGATGAAATTGCCCGTGTCGCCGCCCAGGTGTTCGCCCATGTGGGGCACGTCCATGTGCCCAAACGTCTGAAACTGGAAGGCGCCTGGGAGGGGGCTTATCGGCGGCTGGTGGCCCGCCGGGGTGGTCAGGCCGACGGCTGACCCTTCACCAGAGCATTTTCAGCCCCAGCAGCACCAGGGCTGCCAGCACCACTTTACGAAAGCCGTCAGGGGGCAGGAAGGCGGCTGCCCGATGGCCGGCCCACAGCCCCAGGGCAAGGGCGGGCAGCGCGGCGGCAGCCTGTGCCCACGTTGCTACGCTGATGTCGCCTGCCACAAGGTGCGCGCCGAAGACCATGCTGCTGCTGGCGAGGAAGAAGGCCTGCAGGTTGGCTTTGAAAGCCTGCGGCGGCCAACCGCGCGCGTGCCCATAAAGGATGACTGGCGGCCCCGAAGTGTTGTAAGCGCCGCCTAACGCTCCCGCGGTCAGGCCGGCAGCCCACCCCCAGCCTGGGCGTTGCAGCGTGGGCAAAGGCTTCCCGCTGAGGGCATACAGGCCATAGGCCACCAGCAATGCCCCCAGGCCGTGTAGCATCCAGGTTTCCGGCAGTCGCCGCAACAGCACGACCCCCAGCGGCACGCCCACCCACGAAGCAAAAATCAGGCGGCGCACCGGCTGCCAGCGCAAGTGGGCGCGATGCTGCCACAAAATGACGACTTCCACCCCCAGGCTCACCACCGCAACCAGCGCCGTGGCTTGCGGCAGGCTCATAACCATGCTCAACAATGGCATGGAAACCAGCGCCAACCCGAACCCAGTCAGGCTTTGCGTAAAGGCGGCCAGCGCCAAAATCGCGGCTGCGGCAATCCAAGGGGCGTTCATGGGGCAGGGGCGGTGAGGCGCGTCAGCACGCCAGTCAGCACGGCTACCGCCTTGCGGTAAGATGCCAGCGGCAAGTGCTCGTGCGGTGTGTGGTCGAGGCTGCTATCGCCAGGGCCGTAAGCCACCGCAGGGCAGCCCCACACGGGCGCGACGATGTTCAGGTCGGCGGTGCCGGTTTTGACCACGAAGCCAGGCTTGCCGCCTGCAGCCCGGATAGCCCCGAGGAAAGCGCGCGTCAGCGGGGTGCGCTTTTCGCCGCGATAGGCGCTGATCGCGTACCCCTGGGGCTGCACCTCGCCGCCGGGTTGGATTTCGGTCAGCAGGCGATACCATGCCTGGGGCGACACGTCGGGCGGCAGGCGGCAGCCGAGATGCAGTTCGGCCCACTCGGTGAAGCCGTCGTCGCCAGAGGTCAGGCCGCGCAGGGAGGGCTGCAAGCGGTCGAAGGCCCGCTGTTTGTCGTGGTTGCGAGCGGCCACTTGGGATTGTAAGGCTTGCCACCAGGTGCAGGCCATTTCTGCGGCGCTGGTATCTTGCGAGGCGGTGTGGCTCAGGGGGCGCTGGAAGCGCACGGTGGCGCGGGCGCTGCCCTTGTAGCCTAAGGTTACCCGTTGCCAGTTGCTCGGTTCCCCGATGATGGCATAGTCGGGATGATAATCTGCCTGTTGGGCGACGAAGCGCGCCCCGACCGATTCTCGCTCCTCGTCGACCGCGCCGATGACGATGATTTGCCAGCCTGCCTGCGGCCCCGCGGCGGCTGCGGCGTCGGTAAAGGCCGCCAGGGGCCCTTTGGCGTCCACGCTGCCGCGGCCAAAGAGCACCGCGCCCTCGTCGGGCAGGGTTTCAATCCGCACGGGAATTTCGCCTGGCACGGTGTCGATGTGCCCCAGCAAAATGATCTGGCGGGGGCCCTCGCCCATCACGCCAATGGCGTTGCCGGCCGGGTCGCGGAAGGCTTTCGTATAGCCAAGTTCGCGAAAACGGGCCAGCAGCGCCTCCACCGCGGCGGCTTCCTGCCCGCTGGGGGAATAGTGGCTGACCAGGGCCCAGAGGGTTTTCAGGTCGGATGGATAGGGCGTCATGCGCTCTCCTTTCTGAAAGGTGAGATACTCAACCATACCACAAAATGCGCCGCCTGGTGGGTTTTTGCGCGGCAATCAGGCGCCCAAAACTCGGAAGTCAGGGCAGAAATTGGGGCATTTCTGGAAGGCACGGTGGCCTGGCGAGCCATCCCCTCGCGGGCAAGCAAGAAGCCCGAGCCCTTTCGCTCCCCTACGGGCGACGACCTCGCCTGCGGCTCAGCCCAGGCGCTTCGGCTACGCTCA
>CAYYRG010000053.1:0-9282 GCA_964474015.1 uncultured Anaerolineaceae bacterium
AGTTCGTCAACGAAGATTTCGGCAAATAGCGTGGCTGGGTTCATCGGTGGGTATAATTGAAAAAAGGCGTTTTATGCCCAAGGGGTTGGGCTTGCCGCACCGGGCAAGCGGGGCGAGTGGTGAAAGCACTTTATTGTACACCTTGCGGGGGCACGCATGGGCGCGTATCCGGCGTTGTGGATGGCGTTGGCCTTTTTGGCGGGTGTTGTGATGGCTCCCTGGCTGCCGCGCTGGGGCTGGGGGTGGGCGACGGTCGTGTTGGCGAACATGGCGGCGGCGTGGGGTGGTCGTCGCCGAGGGCTTGCTCGCTGGGGCGTTTTCCTGTTGGTGGGTATGGCGGCGTTGGGGGTGTGGCGCTGGCAGGCCGTGCAACCCCACTTCGATGACCGCACGTTCATTGGCTTTTATGCTGGCTGGCGGCAGGAAGCCACGGTGGTCGGCCTGCTGACCGAGCCGCCCGACATCCGGGATACTTACGCCAATTTGCGGCTGGCAGTCGAGTGGCTGCGCTTTGCGGGGGAAACCGGCGAAACGCCGGTGCATGGCCTGTTGCTGGTGCGAACCACGCCCGCACAGGCGCAGCATTTGCGCTATGGCGACCGTGTGGTGGTGAGCGGGCATCTGGAGGCGCCGCCTGAAGGGGAAACTTTTTCGTGGCGAGATTACCTTGCTCGCCAGGGTATTTTTGTGACGTTGAAGGCTCGCCGCCTGGGGGTGCTGGCGCGTGGGCAGGGAAGCCCCTTGATGGCGGCCATTTATGCCTTGCGGCGCCGGGCTGCGGCGGTGGTGCAGCAATTGTGGCCCAGCCCTGAATCGGCTTTGCTGGCCGGCATTTTGTTGGGGCTGGAAAAGAGCATTCCGCACGGGGTGTACGATGCGTTTCGGGTGACGGGCACGGCGCACATCATTGCCATCAGCGGCTTCAACATCACCATTTTGGCGGGGCTGTTCGTGGCGCTGTTTGGGCGGTTGGTGGGGGAAGCGCGCGGCACGGCCTTGGCGGCGCTGGCGGTGGTGGGCTATACCGTGTTGGTGGGCGCGGGCGCGGCGGTGGTGCGGGCGGCGATTATGGGCCTGTTGGGCATGGCGGCTTTGCGCGCGGGCCGTCGGCAGCACGCTTACACGACCTTAGCGGTGACCGCGGGGTTTATGGCCTGGCTCGACCCGCGCGTGCTGGGCGATGTGGGCTTTCAGCTCTCGTTTGCTGCCACGCTGGGGCTGGTGCTTTTTGCCGAGCCGTTCCAGCAGGCTGCAGAGCGGGTGCTGCGGCGTTGGTTGGCGCCCCAGCAGGCCCGGCGCTGGGCTGCCCCGTTGGGGGAGTTTTTCCTCTTTACCCTCGCGGCGCAGTTGCTTACTTTGCCCATCAGCGCCTACGCTTTCCATCGCATCTCGGTGATTTCGTTTCTCGCCAACCCGGCAGTGTTGCCGGTACAGGCCCCGCTGATGGTCGGGGCGGGCGCGGCCGTGTTGTTGGGGCTGGTCTGGCTGCCTGTGGGCAAGGCAGTGGCCTGGGCGGTGTGGCCGTTGGCGGCTTACACGATTCGGGCGGTGGAAGCGTTTGCGGCCTTGCCGTTCACCACGGTGGCAACGGCAAATTTCGGCGCCGGCGGGGTGGTGGCGTATTACGCGGCCTTAGCGGCAGGCGTGGCGCTGTGGCAACAGCGGGCGCGCTGGTTGGAACGCTGGCGTGCTGGGGTAGTAAAGGCGGCATTATTGCCCGCGCTGGCTGTGGCCGCGACGCTGGTGTGGCATGTGGGGTGGACGCGTCCCGACGGCTGTTTGCAGGTGACGCTTTTGCCGGTGGGCAACGGTGCGGCGCTGCTGGTGCATACGCCGACCGGTCGCTGGGTGCTCGTCGGCGGCGGGGAACGGGGCACGGCGTTAGCCGATGCTTTAGGGCGCGCCCTGCCTCTGGGAGAACGCCTGGATTGGTGGGTGGTGGGGGCGACCCGCAGCGAAATGGTGGAAGGCCTGTTGCCCCTTGTGGCGGCAAAGCCGCCGCAGGCCGTGTGGTGGGCGGGCGCAGCGCAAATTTCGCCTGCGGCGCGGGCTTTGCGGGCCCAGTTACAGACCGCAGGGGTTCCGGTGCAGGCTGTGGCTCCCGGAGCGGCGTTAGATTTAGGGGAGGGGGCGCGTTTGCAGGCTGTGGCAGTTTCCCCGCGGGGCGGTGTTTTCCTGCTGCGATGGCGCGAGTTCCGGATGCTGTTGCCGTTGGGCATGGACTTCGACGCCCTGGCCCGGGTGAAAGGGCAGCAGAACCGCTGGACGCCGCTGACGGCCCTGTTGCTGGCCGACGGTGGTTATGCACCGCTCAATCCGCCAGATTGGGTGGAAAGGTTACACCCTCGAGTGCTTTTGTTGAGTGTGCGCGCCGCGGACCCCCATGGCCGTCCCAGCCTGGAAGTGTTGCAGGCTTTGCGGGGCTTCCCGTTGTTGCGCACCGACCGCTGTGGCCGCATCACCATGATGACTGACGGCAGTCATTTGTGGGTGCGGACGGCGCGCTCTTGTGTGCCTTGAGGGCGCACATGGTACAATTGAGCCACAAATTTCGACGAGGAGGTTTTCTGTGGAACGAACCCTTGTGTTGGTCAAACCCGATGGCGTGCAGCGCGGGTTGATTGGCGAGGTGATTTCTCGCCTGGAACGCCGCGGCCTGCGCCTGGTGGCCGCGAAGTTTATGCAGGTCAGCCGTGAATTGGCCGAAGCCCATTATGCTATTCACAAAGGGAAGCCGTTTTACGATGGCTTGATCGCCTACATTACCTCGGCGCCGGTCATGGCAATGGTGTGGGAAGGCCCCAATGCGGTCGCCGCAGTGCGTCAGACGATGGGGGCCACGCGCCCTACCGAGGCCGCACCGGGCACCATTCGGCACGATTTTGCCCTGGAAATTGGGCGTAACCTGACCCACGCTTCCGATTCGCCCGAAAATGGCGAGAAGGAAGTCGCCCTTTGGTTCCGGCCTGAGGAACTGGTGGCCTGGCAGCGGGATGTGGACCGCTGGATTTTCGAATAGCCTGCTGAGTGCTCAAGCGGCTGCCGCGAGGTGGCCGCTTTTTGTAAGGGGCGCTTCGGCGGGCAGAGCGGTGAGGAACCCTCAGCGCAGGCGCTTCGGCAGGCTGAGCGGTGAGGAAGCCTCAGCGCAGGCGCTTCGGCGGGCTGCTCGGAGGGCTGAGCGTCGGCGCAGCCCGTAGTCGCAGCCCTCCACGCGAAACGTGCGATGAGATTGTGTGATGACACTTTCCAAAATCCTTTCCTGGCTGGTTATGCTGCTGGTGCCCCCCGCGATTGTGCTGGGAGTGGTACGGCTGATGCTGACCCCGCTTTTCATCCAGGTAGAATACCGCGCCCCCAACTTCCCGCCCGATGTGTTTGGCTTTACCACCGCTGACCGCCTGCACTGGGCGGATGTGTCGCGGCAATATCTGCTCAACGATGCCGGCATTGACTTCCTGGCTGAGCAACGGCTGCCCGATGGCTCGCCGCTTTACAACGCGCGCGAATTGCGTCACATGGCCGACGTCAAGCGGGTGGTCCAGGCTGCGCTGACCGTATGGTATGGCGTGCTTGCATTGCTGGTGTTGTTGGGGCTGGCGTCTTATCGCCTTGGGCAGTGGGCCTCTTATCGGCGGGGGCTGGCGTGGGGTGGCTGGCTGACTATTGGCTTGATGTTGGCGGTAATCGTGCTGGCCATTGTGGCTTTCCAGACGCTTTTTGTTGATTTTCATCGTGTATTTTTCGAGGGCGATACCTGGCTTTTCAATTACAGTGACACTTTGATTCGCCTGTTCCCGGAACGCTTTTGGCGCGATGCTTTTGTGCTGTTAGGGGGGCTTAGCCTGTTGCTGGGACGGGCTTTGGCGCTCTTGGGGCGCAAGTGAGGTGAAAAATGGCGGTGAAACGGGTTGGCGTTTTGTTTATGGCTGCGTTGGTTTTGGGGTTGGCTGCTTGTAATCTGCCGCAACCCACGCAGGTGCCGGTGGCAACGGCGGTACAGGCAACGTTGACGGCCATGGTGGCCGGGAGTGCCCCAACTCAGGCCACGCCGCGCATAACTCGCTCACCGCAGGGTACGCCGGTGTCTGGGGGCACGCCTGGCGGCCCTTCTGCTCAGCCGACGACAGCCACGCCCGCGATGGGGGAAGGTACGCCCTCTGCTGCCACAGGCGCGGTTGAGGGGTTGGTGTGGCAAGACTTGTGTGCAACCAGCGGCGGTGCCGCTAACCCTACCCCTGGCCCCAATTGCAAACAGTACCCGGAAATTGGCTATGCCGGCGATGGCGTGCATCAAGCGGATGAGCCGGCTATGGGCGGCGTTGAGGTCACCCTGGCAACGGGAGAGTGCCCCGGCAAGCCTTTTCTGACGACAAACACCGATGCTGAGGGGCATTATGCCTTTTCGGATCTACCCCCCGGCACCTATTGCGTGAGTGTCGATCCTCACCAGCCGCCCAACGCCGACCGCTTTCCTGTTGGCGAATGGACGGCACCGGCGGTCAAGACAGGTTTTCGGCAGGTGATTGTGCGCGGCGGTGAGACGGTAAAAGTAGGTTTTGGCTGGTTTACGTGGACGCATTGCGACAACCGCGCGAAGTTCATCTCGGAAAATTACCCTGACGGCTCGGAAGTAACACCGGGCGACCCTTTTACGAAAGCGTGGGTGTTGGAAAACACCGGCACCTGCCCTTGGACGAAAGACTATGCCCTGGTGCATACAGGGGGCGAGCTGATGGGTGCGCCGGCGCGAGTGCCGTTGCCCGAGACTGTGCCGCCCGGTGGACAGGTCACCCTCAAGGTGAAGTTCGTGGCTCCTGCAACGCCTGGCACGTATCGCAGCGAATGGCGGCTGGAAGATCCGAAAGGCAACCGTTTCGGGCCGGGAAAGCAGGGCGAGGGCTCGGTGTGGGTGGAAATCAAGGTGCCGGAGGTGGCCGCAACGCTCGACCTGGGCACGCCCACGGTAACCGACCCGATGAATAGTGCTGCCCGCTGGTATTTGTTGAATACGCCCGATGCCAGGTTTGAGATGGGTGCGGGCAAACTTTTGCTTCATGCGCTTACCCCGGGAATGCTGGATTCGTGGGCGCTTTCGTCTTATCCCCCGCTGGGTGACGGGTTTGTCGAGGCGACTTTCATCACTGGCGATACCTGTACCGGCCTGGACCGCTACGGCCTGATCGTGCGTGCCCCCGACCCTACCCAGGGTGTGGTGGTGGAATTTTCCTGCGATGGGCGTTATCGCATCTACACCTGGGACGGCTCGAATTACACCGCTTTGCACCGCTGGACGCATGGGGCAGGCATTCATGCCGGGCCCGATAAGACCAACCGCATGGGGGTGTGGCTGGAAGGTAATACGGTCAAACTGTATGCCAATCGGGTGCTGCTGGCGTCGGTTTCGCAAAGCCAATACAGTGCGCCGGGGAAGTTTGGGCTGGTGATTGCGTCAGAAAAGACGGCCAACTTCACCGTTGCAGTGGATGAAGTGGATTACTGGACGAGTTTGCCGTAGATGGTGACGCAATGTGGTGCTTTTTCCACAGAAGCACAAAAACAGCCCCTGGCGCTGACCGGGGGCTGTTTGTAGATGCCTGCCCTACTGAGGGTTATTTCACCAGGCTGATCTCGGCAGGCACATGGTAAAGATGCTTTGCGTCGTACATGAGCATTGCCTGGAAGCCGCCGCTGAAGGTGAGTTTGTTGCACAACAGTTGCGCCCACCCCATGAGCATACCTCCGCCAGTCAGGTGGCAGGTGCCGTTGGGAGCGTAAATGCTGCCGACTAACATGGTACCGCCGAGGGCGCTGAGCGTGACATGCGAGGGGTTATAGAAGAGCATGCCGCCCCAATCCATACGCATGGGGTCCCCCGCGTCTAACATGACGGTACTATGGGCGGCTGTGTGGATGCCGCTGCCGTTTTCGAAGTAGAAGGTGACGTTTTTCCCGATGGCGGCCCCTTCGATATTCACGTCGCGTGTGAAGCAGTGAGGCCCATCTAAGAAGATAGCCATTTCATCGGCGGGGACAGTCACTTTAGAGGTGTATTTACCCGCCGGGTAGACCTTACAATGGTGGTCGTATTTGCCGTCTGAGACATTGTCGAAGAAATTGTTAAACTTGTTGCCAAAGCCGCTGATCATGTCGCCCGGGTTCCCGAAATGGCTAATGGATTGCATCGGTAGGCCCATAAAAGCGCTCATCATGTCCGTCATTTCGTTACGCATGGCGCTCACGCCACTGAAATCACTGCAGGAAACCGGGTGAGCCACGGTGCTGCAGGCGTCGGGTTGAGGTAGATTGAGTGTGGGCATGGGAGGGCGGTGCACGTTGGCGGCTACGCTGGAGAGGGGAGGCATGGTAGGCCCAATGGCGAACATTTCCATCATGGGAAAGCCGTTGTAAATGATCTTCTTTTCAGCGGTGATTTCGCCGCCAGCGGGCATTGGGAAGAAACCGCCGAAGGACCATAAATGTCCCATACCCTTGACGGTAATGTTTTCATCGGAGCGGATTTTCCCCCATGCCATCGCCCCACTTATGCCATCAGTGGACAGGTTGTCACGGCTATGGATGGCGTAACCATACTCCAGGGGCGTTTTCCTGCAGGCGTGGGAAATCGCCACCGCGCCGGTAGAGGTGGTGTCGTGGCCGACGAATTGGGCAAAAATGGTGGGGGTTTGTGCCTCAATGGACACCTTGAAACATGTGCAAGTGCTGCTGCCGTTGTCGTTGGAAATCTGCTGGCAGGTGGCGCGATCTAATTCGGCCACCTGCACGGTGACATGGGGGTTGGCATTGTCGAAGCCGTCTTTTTTGGCCATGGCCTGGGCGGCTGTTGTGGCTGCTGTTGTATCGCCGTTGCGCACCCACGCGTTGGCGGCTGCCAGGGCGGCTGCATCAGCGGCGGTGCGAGCGCGCCGCCGCATGGTGAGCAGGTGTCCGCCATCGATGGCGAGGGCGACGAAGCCTAAAAACACGACCATCGCCAGCGACATGAAGACCAGACTCTGGCCGCGAGAGGCAAAGCGTTTTTTGTGTAACATAGGGGAACCTCCGAAAAACTTCCGCTGTGGATGAGGTGTGGATGCCCGCTTATGGGCAGGGCGGGGCAAGGATGAGGGCGCTTTCGGTGGCATGCACTTCAATGGTGCTGCCTAACAAGGCGGCCGTGAGGGGCATACGGAGAGGCAAAGTGTATGAAACTTCCACCGAAACTTCGTTGCTGTTGTTGGCACACGTCCCGCCGGTGTAGTCGATGCGGACGTCGTCTTCCTCCAGAGGCAAGGTGTGGGTCGAGGCCACGGCCCGTTCTTTGATGGCCTCGTTCGCGCCTCCGTCCATCGATGCGAAGATCGCGCCTTCCCTGGCGGCGTCGCTGACGACTTGGTAGGTGAAGTAGATGCGCGCGATGTCAATGATGCCGCCGATAAGCAACAAAAGCACGGTGACGCCGAGGGCAAATTCCAGAAGCGCCTGCCCACGGCGAGAAGGCTGTGAAGCGTAAGAAAAGTTGTGCATGGCTTTTTCCTCCCTCAGAGGTTACCAGCAGAAGAACCCAATGCATGGGGTGGGTGTTGGCGTTGGGGCGGGGGTTGGTGTGGGCGGCGGCGGGGTGCTTCCTCCGCCAGTGGTGCTGCCGCCGCTGCCGGTGGTGTTGAGCACGACGTTTTTCACCACCGTGTGGGCGCTATCGAAAGTAAAATCAACCCTGTTGGTGTTGAACAGAAACAGGGGTTTGTAGGCCACCGTCAGGGTCACGTGCACCCGGTCACCTGCCTCTAATACCACGTTCGAACGGTCGGTGTCTGGAGGACATTCGGCAAAAGTAGAATCGGGGCTGCCTTTATCGTATTCAATCTTGATATCCTGAACACGGGCAAAAAATGCGAAGTGTTGGGCGGTCTCGCGAATGCCTTTGCAATCCTGGTAATAAGGAATGCCTTCGTCGTTGTTCCCGGCTGCTGCGGCATAGCGCGAGGCTTCGCGCACGGCGGTGTTCGCGGCGGTATAAACGAACATTGCCCGCCCAAATTCGATGATGCCATAGGTAATCAGCAGCAAGATGGGCAGGATGAGGGCAAATTCCAGCAAAGATTGACCGTAGGCCCGCGGGGGTTTGGGAGTGAACCGGCGCATCGGGAACCTTCCCTATGGAGGATGGGGAGTGTGTCACGCTGTAGGAAGCATACCAGCGGGGAAAGGATGCGTCTATGCAGGTTCACTTAAGTTTATGCATAAATAGTTGCAAAAAAAATCGGTGCAAGGCTAATCTCCCCCTGGGAAAGTGTTTGCGGGTTACCCGAGGTGCCTTCCGCCGTCCAGGTGGATGATTTCCCCCGTGATGTAGGTTGGCCCGGCCAGCAGGAAGAGCAGGGTTTGGCCGAGTTCTTCTGCGGTTGCCCAGCGGGAAACCGGCGTGGCGTGGAGCACTTTGGGCGCCGGCTGGCCGTCGGCGGGCGGCAGCACCGCGCCCAAGGCGATGCCGTTGACCGTGATGCGCGGGGCCAGCGCCACGGCCAAGGATTGGGTGAGCGCGGCTAAGGCGGCTTTGCTGATGGTGTAGGGCAGATGGTCGGGGCCGGGGCGCAAGGCGCGCCAGTCGAGGATGTTGACGATGCGCCCGCGGGCTTCTTCTTCAGCCAGCAGGCGGCGGGCGAAGGCCTGGCTGAGCAGGAAGGGCGCGGTCAGGTTGATGCGCAAGTGGCGCTCCCAGGCGGCCAGGTCGGTGGTTTCCCAGGTGAGGTTTTCGAAGATGGCCGCGTTGTTGACCAGCGCGGTCAGCCCTCCTGCCGTTTCCCAGGCGCGCGCCACCACCTCGGCGGCCTGGGCGGGGTCGTTCAGGTCGGCCTGGAGGAGGTGGACGCGGGCACCCTGGGCGCGTAACGCCGCCGCGGTGGCTTCGGCGGCGGCATGTGAGTGGCCGTAGTGCAGCACGATGTTGCCCCCCGCGGCGGCCACGGCCTCGGCCAGCATCTTGCCCACCCGCCGCGCCGCGCCGGTGATGAGCACGGTTTGGCCCTGGAGGGATTGGGAGGTTGGTGAAGGCATGGGACTTTTCAAGAGGTCTTTTAGATTTTGGAGTGCGGTGACTTGTCACCGCTTTTCAAAGCGGCATCAAGATGCCGCCCTCCAAAGATGCTGCCGCGCCGGTGACGAGCACGGTTGGGCCGGTTAAATCAAAAGCCCCGACAGGCCGCGTGAGGCCGGTCAGGGCTTCCGGGGCTAAATCCATGTGGGTTCCTCGTAGGTGCCGAACACCTCTTTGAGCACGCCCAC
>CAYYRG010000054.1:0-9188 GCA_964474015.1 uncultured Anaerolineaceae bacterium
ACGCTCAGCCCGCCTCGCGGTGACATGAACCGGCGGAACTGCGTAACTCCCACGTTTTATTCCTTACTTTGGATGTTTTCTTATGGCCTCCTCTTCCCCTGCTGAAGAAGTCACAATCCTGCGTCCCTCTCGCGGTTGGATGGACCTCAACCTGCGGGAAGTGTGGCGCTATCGAGAACTGATCTACTTCCTGACGTGGCGCGACATCAAAGTGCGCTACAAGCAAACCTTTTTGGGCGCGGCGTGGGCAATCATCCAGCCGTTTTTTACGATGGTCGTCTTTACGCTGTTCTTCGGGCGGTTGGCGAAAGTGCCCTCCGACAACGTGCCTTACCCCATTTTTTCTTATGCGGCGTTGCTGCCGTGGCAGTTGTTTTCCAAGGCGCTGAGTCAGGCCGGTCGATCCCTGGTCGCCAGCCGCAACATGATTACGAAAGTGTATTTTCCGCGGCTCATCATCCCCCTGGCTACCCTTTTCGGCGGGTTGGTCGATTTCGTCATTGCCTTCCTGGTGCTGTTGGGAATGATGGCCTATTATCATGTTTCCATCTCAGCCCGGATTTGGACGCTGATACCTTTTTTGCTCCTGGCACTGGTCACGGCGCTGGGGGTAGGGCTATGGCTCTCGGCGCTGAACGTGCTCTACCGCGATGTGGGTTACACTTTGCCGTTCCTGACCCAGTTCTGGATGTTCATCACCCCAATTGCCTATTCTTCGACCTTAGTGCCGCCCAAGTGGCGCTTAGTGTATGCCCTCAACCCAATGGCCGGGGTGGTCGATGGCTTCCGGTGGGCGTTGCTGGGCACGCCGACGGGACCGGGGCCGGCCCTTTGGGTTTCCACCGGCGTCGCCGTGCTGGTGCTCATCAGCGGCCTCTACTTCTTCCGCCGCATGGAGCGCCAGTTCGCCGACCGCGTCTGACCATTCCGTACCCTGCAACCAGGTAACCAGGCAACCAGGCAACCAGGTAACCACATAACCAGGTGACTTCTTTATGTATGCTCTTCGCGTGCACGACCTTGGCAAACGCTACACCTTAGGCGCGCAGGTTAATGCCTACGATACCCTCAGGGATGTGCTGGCTTCCAAACTGCCGCGCTTGAGGCGCAAGCCGCCGACCAATGAGGCCGGTGATGATATGACGCACATCTGGGCGCTGCGGCACGTTTCTTTCGACGTCCCTCAAGGCAGCGTGTTAGGCATTATCGGCAAAAACGGTGCGGGGAAATCCACCCTGCTGAAAATTCTTTCCCGCGTCACCGAGCCCACCGAAGGCTATGCCGAAATTCGCGGGCGGGTGGGTTCCCTGCTGGAAGTCGGCACCGGCTTTCACCCCGAGCTTACCGGTCGCGAGAACATTTACCTCAACGGCGCGATTTTAGGGATGCGTCGCGAGGAAATCGACCGCAAATTCGACGAGATTGTGGAATTTTCCGAAATTGGGCGCTTTCTCGATACGCCGGTGAAGCGCTATTCCAGCGGCATGTACGTCCGTCTGGCTTTCGCGGTGGCCGCGCACCTGGAGCCGGAAATTCTCGTCGTGGATGAGGTGCTGGCGGTGGGCGATGCGGCTTTCCAGCGCAAGTGCCTGGGGCGGATGAGCGACGTGGCCCAGGGTGGGCGCACCGTGCTCTTTGTCAGCCACAACATGTCGGCCATTCTCAACCTGACCAAAGAGGCCATTGTGCTGGAAAAAGGCCAGATTGTCTTTCGCGGCCCTACCCCTGAGGCTGTCGATTACTATCTCTCGTCCAGCATGACGCATTCCGGCGAAAAAGTATGGGCAGCAGAGGAGATTCCGGCCAGGGCTGCCCCCTTCCGCCCCGTTGCCCTGCGGGTGAAGGACGCGAGGGGACGCACCACCGACGCGGTGCGCTCGACCGAACCGGTGACCATCGAAATCGAATATGCCCTCGACGCGCCCATACAGGGCCTGCGGGTCGGCATCTATCTGCTCAGCACGCGGGGCGAATACGTGTTCACCTCTTTCGATACCGACGACCAGGAAGCCTTCCAACGGTGGGAAACCCGCCCTGCAGGGCGCTATGTCAGCCGCTGCACCATTCCTGCCGACCTGCTCAACGGCGGGCGCTATATGGTCTCGATAAATGCCAGCGCCTACAATGTCAGGCGCTATTTTCAGGAAGACAACGCCGTAGCCTTCACCGTAGACGCCACCGGTGCGCCCGGAAGCCAATGGGCTGAGGCGCGCCCCGGGCTGGTGCGGCCTCGCCTGGATTGGGAGATCGAGCATGAAGCCTGAGAGCGCCCGCCAAACCCTGAAAGCCTGGCTGGGGCGGGTGCCCGGTGTGGCTGAACTGGACTGGCACATCCGCCGCACGCGCCCCCCTTTGCGCCATCACCTGCAAGCAGCAGCGCCTTACCTTGCCAAATGGGGCCCTTGGGCGGCTCAGCAGGCGCAGCAGGCTCCCTCCGGGCGCAAAGTGGCCGTTTTTGCAATGCTCTCACCCTGGGTGGCGCAAACGGCGGTGCTTAGCCTGGCGTTGGCTGCTCAGGGGCATCGCGTCACTTTGGGCTATTTCCCCTATCAGGATTGGTGGCAACCCGACGACCGCTGGGGCTGGCGCAAGTGGTCGCTCCATTTGCGCGAACTGCTCAAACCCGCGGCGGGGGCGTTCCAGGTGGTGCCGTTGCTCGGCGAACCGCGCGACCCCATTCCCTCCCATTGGGAAGCCGCGCTGGTGCGGCTAAGCGCCTATGATGTGGAATACACCCGCCAGCGGGAAGGCGCCGACGCGGAGGATCCTCTTTACCCCTTGCGGCTGGCCCGCAATCGCACCGCGGCGGGCGCCCTGGCCCACTGGCTGCGCCGCACCCAGCCCGACGTGCTGGTCGTGCCCAATGGGGCGATCCTGGAGTTTGGCGTGGCCTATGAGGTCGCCCGTCGTTTGGGCATTCCCGTGGTGACTTATGAATTCGAATACCAGCGCGAACATGCGTGGCTTTCCCAGGGAATGCCGGTCATGGAGTTGGATACCACCGACTTGTGGAAAGCGGCCTCGGCAAAAGCCCTGACCCCGCAGCAACTTACCCGCCTGCAAGAGATGATGACCGCCCGCCGCGGCGGCCGCACCTGGGAAACCCACGCGCGCGCCTGGCAAAACGTCGGGCGCGCCGGCTCGCAGGCCGTGCGCCAACGCCTGGGCCTCGACGACCGCCCCCTGGTGCTCATTGCCACCAACGTCTTCGGCGATTCCGTCACCATTGGCCATCAGGTGTTTACCCGCGGCATGGGCGACTGGCTGGCTGAAACCTTGCGGTTCTTTGCTCGCCATCCTCAGGTGCAGGTGGTCGTGCGCGTGCATCCCGGCGAGGCAAAACTGGCCCCCGGCGGCACCTCCATGTTAGAGATTGTTGAGCGCACGCTCCCTACCTTGCCCGAACACATCAAGGTGGTGCCGCCCGACGCCGACATTAACTCTTACGACCTGGTCGAAATGGCGCAGGTCGGCCTGGTTTACACCACCACCCTGGGGCTGGAAATGGCGATGGACGGTGTGCCGGTGGTGGTCGCGGGGCGGGTGCACTATCGCGGTCGCGGCTTTACGCTCGACCCCACCACGTGGGAAGCGTACTTCCAGTTGCTGGAGCAGGCCGTGACCCGACCTTCCAGCCTGCGCCCTTCGCAAGAGCAGGTGGCATTAGCGCGGCGCTATGCTTACCACTTTTTCTTTACCTATCCCCGCCCCTACCCCTGGCATATTGCCTTTTGGCAGGAAAGCCTGCAGCAGTGGCCCCTGCCGCGAGCGCTGGAAGAAACACGCTTTCAGGAAACGTTAGCCGCCTTTGCTGGTGCCCCCCTACGCTGGGAGCAATGGGCCTGAGGGGGAAGGCCGCCCTCAGGCGCCCCCTGGCCCCTGAAAGACCTTTGGCGGCTCAACTTTGCTTTACAGGAGACAGCCATGATGGATTGGTCCAACCAAGTCGTGCTCGTGACCGGCGGCACCGGTTCCTTCGGCAAGAAGTTTATCGAGGTCATGTTGCAAGAGTATCATCCGCGTAAAATCATCGTCTTCAGCCGAGATGAGCTCAAACAGCACGAGATGCGCATGGCAGGCTTCGACCACCCCAGCCTGCGCTATTTCATTGGCAACGTTCGCGACCGTGAGCGGCTGCGCCGCGCCATGCACGGGGTGGATATTGTCGTCCACGCTGCGGCGCTCAAGCAGGTGCCTGCTTGCGAATACAACCCGATGGAAGCCATCAAAACCAACATTTTGGGCAGCGCCAACATCATCGAGGCTGCATTGGATGCAGGGGTGAAAAAGGTGCTGGCTCTCAGCACCGACAAAGCCGTCAACCCCGTCAACCTTTACGGTGCGACGAAACTGGCCGCGGAAAAACTTTTCGTGCAGAGCAACGCCTATGCCGCCGGCACGGCCACGCGCTTCAGCTGCACCCGCTACGGCAACGTCGTGGGGAGCCGCGGTAGTGTGGTGCCGGTGTTCCTGAAACAGCGAAAAGAGGGCCGCCTCACCATCACCGACCCGCGCATGACCCGCTTCTGGCTTTCCTTAGAACAGGGTGTGCACTTCGTCATCCGCTGCATCGAGCAAATGGAAGGCGGCGAAGTATTCGTGCCGAAAATTCCCAGCACGAAAATCACCGACCTGGCGCGCGCCATTGCCCCCGAGGCCGAATTGCAAACCATCGGCATTCGCGCCGGCGAACGGCTGCACGAAGTGCTGGTCAACGAGGACGAAGCCCGCCACACCGTTGAACTGGACGATATGTTTGTCATCCTCCCCAGCGACGAACAGGCATGGTTCGCGCAAAGCTGGAAACAGCGCGGCAAGCCGCTGCCGGAAGGCTTCCGCTATGCCAGCAACACCAACACCGAATGGCTAACCGTAGAGCAGATTCGGGCGCTGGTGCGGCCTTTCGAAGAGGCCCTCTACGAGTAATAGAGCAGATACGGGAGGGAATATGCGACAAGGCATCAGCCCGGCCAAACGAGCAGGCTTGCCAGCCCATGTCCCTGCTGAAGTGGGAATGGTCTCTCTGGTGTTCATTCCCTCTCTGGTGGGATTCTATGCCCAATCGTTAGAGGTGCTCGGTCTGCATTTGGATTCGCTCCGCCGCACACTTCCAACAGGTGAAATTCTGGTATGGGATAACGGCAGTTGCCCTCAAGTCGTAGAGCTTCTGCAACAGCGTTTTCGCCAGGGCCAAATCGATTACCTGGTGCTTTCTCAACATAACGTGGGCAAGGCGGGGGTATTGAACTGGATTCTGTCAGCACTACCCCACCGCTATATTGGGTTTAGCGATGGCGACATCCTATTTTTAAAAGGGTGGTGGTCTGCAGTGCAAGAGGTTTTTCGGGCTTTTCCTAAGGCGGGCATGGTTTCGCCAGCCCCCGCCTTTTTTGATGTGTTGCGCGGTAAAAGCACAACGGCTTCTCTATTGCAAGAGGCCGGTTTTCGCGTATATACCGATACTCCCACAGCCCGCGACGTGCAACTCTATTACCAGGGCTTAGGCCATCAGGTCCCGGAACAGCCTCCGATTTTGCCCCTTGCTCAGGCCCCTGACGGCACGCTTGCGTGTGCCCGTAGTGGTCATCACGTTTTTGTCATGCCACGCGAAGTGGCCCGACAAATACCGCCCTTGCCTGTTGATCGGGCACTCTCTCGCGACAGCGATCGCGTCCTGCACGAACGGGTGGAACAGTTAGAATACTGGCAGCTCTCCACAGCACGAAGTTTCGTCTATCACCTGGGCAATACCGTCACCCTGCCCGATTTGCTTGCAACGGAAGTTGAAGGGGAGGAATCTGTCCCTCCTCGCTCTCCCGCACGCCCTCGCCCGAAGGATGCCCCTACAGGGCTCAAAGGCGTCTTACGGGAAGGCTTGCGCCGCGCTATGGTACGTTTTCCCCGGCTTCGCAAGAATGTTGAACGCGTTTATGATGCCTTGTTTCGTCTGCTCTATGGAGAAGTGTGATGCGCCTGCTCATCACCGGCGTCACCGGCCTGTTGGGCATCAACCTGGCATGGGAGGCTCTGCAAGCCGGGCATGAAATCGTGGGCGTGGGGCGCAGAGCCTTACCCCAGGCGCCCTTTCGTGTGCTTTCGCTCGACCTTGCCGTTCCGGGCGCTGCCGAGGCGGCCTTCCGCATAGCCCGCCCCGACGCCGTGGTGCACACCGCCGCCCTGGCCGATTTGGATGCCTGCGAGCGCCAGCCCGCCCTGGCCGCCCGCCTGAACGCCGAACTCCCCGGCGAAATCGCTGCCCTGGCTGCTCGCGAGGGCATCCCCCTGGTGCATATCTCCACCGATGCCGTCTTTGACGGCCAGCGCGGCGACTACACGGAAGACGACGCTCCGCACCCGTTGAGCGTGTATGCCCGCACCAAGCTGGCAGGCGAGCGCGCGGTGCAACAGACCAACCCTGCCGCCGCGGTGCTGCGGGTCAACTTTTTTGGATGGAGCCTTTCCGGTCGTCGCAGCCTGGCCGAGTGGTTCCTAAACAATTTGCAGGAAGGACGCACGGTGCGCGGCTTCACCGACGTGGTCTTCTGCCCCCTGCTTGCGAACCACCTGGCCTCCTTGATCCTTGCGGTGCTTGAGCACCGCCTGCACGGCCTGTATCACGCCCTCAGCCCGCGCTGCCTGAGCAAATATGCCTTTGGGGTCGCGCTGGCCGAGCAGTTTGGCTACGATGCCGCGCACATTCAACCCGCCTCGGTGGCCGAAGCCGGCCTGGCTGCCCGCCGCGCCCACAACCTGGCCCTTCGCAGCGACAAACTGGCGCGTGCCTTGAAGCGCCCCCTCCCCTCGTGGGAAGATGGCCTTGCTGCCTTCCACCGTCAATACGTGGAAGGCTACCCCCATCGTCTACGCGCCTGGCAACAGCCTGCTTAGAGGCACCTCACACGCTTCCTTCTCCGTTTTCTTTTGGGAAAATTGCCCATGTCCACCGACATTCGCTCGTCCTGGTCCTTCCTCGTGCTCGGCGCTGGCTCGATTGGCAGGCGCCACATCGCCAATTTGCGCGCCCTGGGCGTCGAGCATATCGGCGTATACGACCCCCAGCCTGAACGTCAGGCCGAAGCCGCAAGCCGCTGGGAAGTGGCGACGTTCCCCTCGTTGGAAGCCGCCCTGGAAGCCCGCCCCCAGGCGGTGTTGGTGTGCTCTCCGCCGGTGTATCACATTCCTCAGGCGCTGGCTGCCGCCGAAGCCGGGGCGCACCTTTTTTTGGAAAAACCCCTTGCCGCCAGCATGGAAGGCGTCGCCGAACTCATCGCTGCCGTCGAAGCCCGCAACCTGCGCACCTTGGTCGGCTGCAACTTCCGCTTTCACCCCGGCCTGCAGCGCCTGAAAGCCTTGCTGGCCGAAGGCGCGTTGGGCGAGGTCATCTTCGCACGGGCTGTTTTCGGCCAATACCTCCCCGACTGGCATCCCTGGGAAGATTACCGCCGCGGTTACAGCGCCCGCCGTGACCTCGGTGGCGGCATCGTGCTCGACCGCATTCACGAACTGGACTACCTCGTGTGGCTGTTTGGGCCGGTGGCCGAGGCGCGTGGCTGGGTGGTGCATTCCCACACCCTGGAAATCGAAACCGAAGACCTCGCGGAAGGTTGGTTGCGCTTCCGCAGCGGCGTGAGGGCTTCAGTGCATACCGATTACCTCAACCGCCGTTATACCTGTCGCGCCGAAGTGCTGGGCACCACCGGCACGGCCTGGTGGGATTTCAGCAACCACAGCCTGCGACTTTATCACGCCGCCGAAGGCGAAATGCAGGCATGGTCGTGGCCGCGCTACGAAGTCAACGCGATGTACCTTGCCGAGATGGAACATTTCTTGCGGGTCTTAGCAGGCGAAGAAACCAGCCTCAAAGACCTGCACCAGGCTGCCCACATTCTGGAAACCGCCCTGGCCCTGCGGGAATCCCCCGCCCCCTGGGAGTAAAGCCATGCCCTCTGTGCCCACTCACCCCATCGTCGGCATCATTCAGGCCCGCACGGGTTCCAGCCGCCTGCCGAAGAAAACCTTGGCCGACCTGGCGGGGGCGCCTTTTCTGGCCCGCGTCATCGAGCGGATGCGCCACGCCGAAACCCTCGACGCCCTGGTGCTGGCAACGACGGCGGAGCCTTCCGACGACCCGCTGGCCGAACTGGCGGCTTCGTTGGGTGTGGCGGTTTACCGCGGGGCGGTGGATGACGTCCTCGATCGCTTCACGCAAGCCGCCCGCATGGTCGACGCGGCGCTCATCGTGCGCATTACCGCCGATGACCCCTTCAAAGACCCCGCCATTACCGACCACGCTGTGCGCCTTTGGCTGGAACACCCCCACGAGTTGGATTACGTCAGCAACACCCTCAAGCCAACCTACCCTGAAGGGCTGGATATTGAGGTGTTTACCCGCCAGGCGTTAGAGCGCGCCTGGCGTGAAGCCAGCCTGCCCTCGGAACGTGAGCATGTCACGCCTTACATTTGGAAGCATCCCGATCGCTTCCGCCTCCTCAACTTCGAGTACGAACGCGACCTTTCCCATCTGCGCTGGACGGTGGACTATCCCGCCGACCTGACCTTTGCCCGCGCGGTGTATGCGCGGCTGTATCGGCCAGGGGCGGTTTTCCTGATGGACGACATTTTGCGTTTGCTGGAAGCCGAACCGGCACTGGCGCGCATCAACGCCGGTATTCGCCGCAACGAAGGCTACCTGAAATCGCTGGCCGAGGATGAAAAACGACACCAGCAGACAACCTGAACAGCGGGGGAGGCATCGTTTCGCGCCTTGCCCCCGCTGCAAAACCTGACAGCCCGGGGGTTTTGTGGTAAACTTCCGCCGACAACCTGATAGGATGTCCTCATCCAGAGAGGTGGAGGGACCGGCCCTGTGAAGCCTCGGCAACCAGGTGCGTTCTGCACCCAGGTGCCAATTCCGGCAGGCATTTTTGCCTGGAAGATGAGGGTTGAACACGCTTTCAGCCTTCCGCTTCCGGGAAGGTTTTTCGTTTTTAGTCGCTGTAGTCGCGTAGTCGCCGTAGTCGCGTAGTCGTTGTGGTCAATTAGTCGCCTGACCACCGGACTATCCGACTACCCGACTATCCGACTATCCGACTACCCGACTACAACGCCCCACCGACTAAAGGACTAACCCATGCGCAAATACACCAACCGCCGCTACCTCGACGCTTTGGCCGAGCGGGTGTTGATTT
>CAYYRG010000055.1:0-9087 GCA_964474015.1 uncultured Anaerolineaceae bacterium
AGGCCTCTTTCACCAGCGCGGGAAAGGTCTTGTCGGGCCGCGCTTTGGTAAATTTGCTTACCCCCCCGGCAACTGCGTACACGGTTCTCATGAACAACCTCCTTGAAACAAAGGTTCCACGCGGCACAAAATCTACTGCCGCGCCGCTGCGGTCGTGCTTCCATTGTATAACAACTTTGGTAAATGCAGGGGGAGCAATCGGCCCCTCCAAAGTGGTTTTCCGCAGGGTGTAGTAAAATTGCGCCATGCAAAGGCTCTCGCAAGCCCAAAAGCGTCTGCTTGTTGCTCTGGCCGTGTTCCTCGTCGGCTTGAGCATGGGGGTCGTGGCAGGGATAGCCCTCCCCAAAGTCGAACAACGCGGTGCCATCTATCTCAGCCTGGCACGCGCGCGGGTGAAGTATGCCTTGCGCCCTCCCCAGCAACAGGTGTTCGTGCCCCAGGGGCAAACGGTCGCTACCGCGGTAAGCGCCACCATCCAATCCCTCACGGCCACTGCCATAGTCCTTGCCACACCGACACCTTCCCTCACGCCTACATCCACGCCCACGGCAGGCCCCACGGCTACCCCCACGCTCGCGCCTTCCCCCACGCCCACACCGACGCCGCTGCCAAGCCGGGTCCACCTCACAGGCATTCGGCATGAATTCCAACAGTGGAACAACTGCGGCCCGGCAACCTTGAGCATGGCGCTTTCCTACTGGGGCTGGAAAGGTTTCCAAACCGCCCCAGCTGAATTCCTCAAGCCCAACCCGCGAGACAAAAACGTTTCACCCTATGAAATGCAAGACTACGTTTTGCAAAAGACGCCTTACGGTTTCCTGTGGCGTATGGGCGGCAACGAACGTCTTTTGAAAACCCTGCTTGCCAATGGCTTCCCCGTGATGGTCGAAAAAGGGTTTCACGGTGCTGGCTTCGAGGGGTGGATGGGGCATTATGAGTTGGTGGTCGGCTATGACGATGCCCGAAAAGTTTTCATCACCTACGACTCCTATCGCGGCCCCAATTACGAACTCTCTTACGACGCCTTCGCCTACGATTGGCGGGCTTTCAACGACCTCTTCCTCATTCCTTACGACAAAAGCGTGGAAAACGACCTCATGGCACTGCTTGGGCCATGGGCCGATGCCAACTGGTCGTATCGCCACGCGCTGAAAGTCGCCCAGCAAGAAACCCAAAACCTGCAAGGGCAGGCACTGTTCTTCGCCTGGTTCAATGTCGGCACCAGCCATGTCTGGCTGCACGAATATGTCGATGCTGCCCATGCTTACGATCAGGCTTTTGCCATTTACGCCCAATTGCCCGAAAAGGAACGCCCCTGGCGGATGATGTGGTATCAGACCGGCCCTTATTTTGCCTACTACTACAGCGGGCGTTATCAGGATGTGATCAACCTCGCCACCAACACGCTGGACGCCATGAGCGAGCCCATCTTGGAAGAGAGTTACTACTGGCGAGCGCGGGCTGAAGAAGCCCTGGGACAACATCAGCGCGCGCTGGAGGACGCGCGCAAAGCCGTCCAGTTGAACCCTCACTTTGGGCCAGGGTGGTCCCTGTTACGCACGCTCCAAAGCGGGGGATGATAGCCCCTTGCACCACCAGGCGGAAGCCTCCCCATGCAAAAGCGCACGACCGAATGGCTGGAAAACGTCAACACTGCCTACCATGAACGGCAATTCAAAGCACCCTATCGCAGCACGGTGGCCTTCTGCAACTGGCTGGAAACCCTCGGGTTGCTTCACAAGGAAAGCCGCCTCCGCATCCTCGATCTGGGCGCAGGACAAGGGGGACCGCTTTATTACATAAGTTCGCGCTACCCCCATTGCACATTTGTAGGGGTTGACCTCAATCCCGCGCTGGTTCAAAAAGGCAACGCCTTTTTTCGCGAGCACGGCATCACCAACTGCCGCCTGGAAGTGGGCGACATCTATAACCTGCCCCCAAAATACATCGGCGCTTTCGACGGGGTGATTTCCCTGCAAACACTGAGCTGGCTGCCTTCTTTCGAAGAGCCCCTCGAAGCCATGTGCGCTTTAGAAGCCCCCTGGATGGCGCTTTCTTCACTGTTTTACGACGGCCTGGTCTCTTGCACCATTGAAGTGCAGGAATATACCGAGCAATTAGAGCCGCAGACCCGGAGTTTCTACAACATTTACTCGCTGCCCCTCATCGAACGGTTCCTCGCCGACCACGGCTATCACGATTTCCGCTACGCCCCCTTCGAAATTGACATTGACCTGCCCAGGCCCCAGAAGAAAATCATGGGAACCTACACCGAGAAACTGGCTAATGGCCGACGCCTGCAAATTTCTGGCCCTTTGCTGATGCCGTGGTATTTCATCAGCGCGCGCCGGCGCACCGCTTTTTCCAAACGCCGCGGCAAAACAACAACGCCCCGCTGAGATGCGGGGCGTTGGCTTCATTTTTGCAGCACGCACGGCATTTACAAATGCAACACCGCCTGCACCGCCCACTGGAACGCCGGGGCGGTCACAATGCCAAAGAAAATTGTCGCCAGCGCCGTAAGCGCCACACCCAAATTCAGCCAGGCATCGCCGTGCGCTTCGGCCTCGCCTTCCTTCATGTACATCGTGGTCACAACCCGCATATAGTAATACACCGACACCACCGAGGCCAGCACGCCGACAATCGCCAGGCCGACAAAACCAGCATCTAAGGCAACACGGAAGAGATAAAACTTACCCACGAAACCTACGGTTGGCGGAAAGCCGCCAAAGGAGAGCATGAAAACGGTCATCGCCAGCGCCAGCCAGGGGTGCTTGCGCCCCAGGCCAGCGTAATCGGCAATTTCCAGCCCCTGGCCCTCGGCGTGCTCCACCGCAACCACCACCGCCCACGCGCCGAAACTGGTCAACGCGTAAGCGCCGAGGTAGAACAACACCGCCGCGACGGCCATCGGCGCCACTTTGGCATTGGCAAACGCCACCACTGCCACCAGCATGTAGCCCGCGTGGGCAATGCTGGAATACGCCAGCATGCGCTTGATGTTCTTTTGCGCCAAAGCCGCCAGGTTGCCGACGACCATCGTCAGCAAGGCCAACACCCACACAATCGGGGTCAGGCGGCCACCCAACACCGGGAAAGCCAACACCAGCACCCGCAACAAGGCAGCAAAACCGGCCACTTTGGCCCCCGCCGCCATAAAGCCCGTCATCGGTGAAGGTGCGCCCTGGTACACGTCGGGCGTCCACATGTGGAAAGGCACCGCGGCCACCTTAAAGCCCAGGCCCACCAGCAGCAAGCCCGCCCCAAAAGCCAGCAGCGTGAGATTAGCCCGACCAGTATCGACCGCCGCGGCAATGCCGGCAATTCGCGTGGTCTGCGTAGCGCCATAGGTCAAAGCAATGCCATACACGAAGAAAGCCGCCGCAAACGCGCCCAACAAGAAGTATTTCAAGGCAGCCTCTTCGCCAATTTCACGCGGGCGGGCAAAAGCCGTGAGCACATACAGCGGGATGGAAAGCAGCTCCAACGCCAGGAACATCACCATCAAGTCGGCGGCCTTTGCCATCAGCATCATCCCTGCCACCGAAAACAGCAGCAGGGTGTAATACTCGCCGCGCACCATTTGCTGACGCTTCAGATAATCATACGCCAGCAAAATACCCAACGCGCCGCTCAGCGCCAGCAAGGCTTCCAGGAAGGTGGCAAAACCATCGGAGACCACCATCCCGTGGAAGCCAGCGCCCACACCGCCACCCTGCGCCACCGCCAGCCCAAAGGCCAGCGCCAGGCCCAGGGCGGCCAAAAAAGCCGTCCAGCCCTTGCGCACCTTCGGGATGAACAAATCCACCAACAGCAACACACTCGCCCAAATCACTAATGCGATTTCAGGCAACAGGGTGGAAAGGTCGGAAAAGGTCATGAGAGCCTCACAGGGAACAATGCGTCATGCACAGGGCACGAACCACAATCCCGGCACCGCTTAGTGCATCGCCAGGGCAGCAGCCTGCAGGCCGTGCGCCAGTTTCTCCACCGAGGGCATCATCAGGTTGAAGAACGGCGCCGGGTGCAAGCCAATCCAGAAAATGAACACCGTCAGCACGGCCAGCACGGTAATCTCGCGCCAGTTGAGGTCTTTCAGCCCCAAGTTCTTTTCCTTGACAGGCCCAAGGAAGACTTTTTGCAGCATCACCAGGATATACACCGCCGCCAACACGATGCCCAGCGCCGCCGAAATCGCAAAAGCGGGTCCCAAAATCGGCGACTCGAAAGCGCCCATCAAGATGGTGAACTCGCCGATGAAACCGTTCAAGCCGGGCAAGCCCATCGAGGAAAGCGCCACGATCAGCGAGAAAGCGCCGTAGATCGGCATGATCTTCCACAGGCCGCCAAAGGCGCTCAGATCACGCGTGTGCGTCCGTTCGTAAATGATGCCCACGATAAGGAACAAAGCGCCCGTGCTGATACCGTGGTTGATCATCTGCAAAATGCCGCCCGCGATACCCATCGGGTTGAGGGCAAACAGGCCCAACATCACAAAACCCAGGTGGCTCACCGAAGTGTAGGCCACCAGTTTCTTGAAATCCTTCTGGGCATAAGCCACCATCGCACCGTAAATGATGCCGATAATCGCCAGCACGGCAATCGGCACCGCAAACTTCACCGACGCTTCAGGGAAGAGGGAGAGGTTGAAGCGCAGGAAGCCGTAAGTGCCCATCTTCAGCAGCACACCCGCCAGGATGACCGAACCGGCCGTGGGGGCTTCCACATGGGCATCGGGCAACCACGAGTGCAACGGCCACATCGGCACCTTGATGGCAAACGCCAGCGCAAAGGCGAGGAACAGCCACGACTGGAGGTGCAGAGGCAGATTCACGCCCTTGGCCAGCAGGTCAGGCAGCATGAAAGTGCCCTGGCTCAGCCCCAGCCACAAAATAGCAAGCAGCATCAGCACCGAACCGACCATCGTGTAGAGCATGAACTTGATGGCCGAGTAAGTCCGCCGCGGGCCGCCCCAGATACCAATGATGAAGTACATCGGCACCAGGCTGAATTCCCAGAACACGAAGAAAGTGAACAAATCCAGCGCCAGGAACACGCCCAACATACCCACTTCCATCACCAGGAAGGCAATGGCGAATTCCTTCACGCGATCCTCAATCGCCGTCCACGCCGAGAAAATGGAAATCGGCGTCAGCAGGGTGGTCAACAGCACCAACAAAATGCTCAAACCATCCACGCCCAGGGCGTAATGAATTTCAAACCCACCTGCTTTCATCCAGATCTTATCGTACACCATCTGGAAAGCGGGGTCTTTGGCGTGGAACATGCTCAACATCCACAGAGACACAAAGAACGACACCAGTGAAGTCACCACCGCGACCCAGCGGATGGCGTCTTTGCGTTCCCGCGGGATGAGCAAAATGATTGCCACACCCACCAGAGGGAAGAAGGTCATCAAGTTGAGCGGATTCATCAGGAAGTCCATCATGCTACCTCGCCTTTAGTAGGATTCTTCCAACGCGTAAACGCGGCGGTACAATTTTACCGCCATAACAAATAGGTGAAAATGAGCAAAACACCCACAAACACGCTCAAAGCGTAATTGCGCACAAAGCCAGTTTGCCAGCCGGCGATTTTCCGGCCCACGAAGTCGGTCAACCAGGCCGTATCGTTGACGGCTGTATCGATGAACCAGACATCGAAAGCCGCCGCGAGCCGTGCCAAAGCCACCTCAGGGCCAATGATCACCGCGGCATAGAGTTCATCTACCCACCACCTGGCCTGCATGGCGGTGAACAGCCAGCCGAGGGGGCGTTGCAGCGGGTCGGGTTGGGCAGCGCTTTCCAGCGGGCGCTTGCCATAAAGCCACCACGCCAGCAACAGGGAAATCACCGCGATGGTCGCCGAGGTGCCCGCCACCAGCGGGTTGAGGCCGCCGCTTTCCACCTCGCCAAAGGTGTGCCCCAGCCATTCCGCCAGGTAAGGATGCGGCCAGTTGAGCAAGCCGCCCGCAACCGAGAGCGCAGCCAGGGCTACCAGCACCGAGGTCATCGTCCACGGGCTTTCCTTCGCGTGCGCGGCTGCATGGCTGCGCGGCTTTCCGAAGAACACCAGGAAAATCTGGCGGCCAATGTAAAACGCCGTCAGGAAGGCTGCCGCGACCAGCAACCAGTATACCAGAGGGAAAGCAGCCCTGGTATCGGCAATGATCTCGTCTTTGGAGAAAAAGGCGGCCAGGGGCGGAATGCCCGCGAGGGTCAGGCCCGCGATGAGATAAGTCCAGAAAGTCACCGGAATGACCTTTCGCAAGCCACCCATGAAGCGCATATCCTGGGGGTCGAAGTCAGGCGGGTCGTCGCTGTGGTGGCCTTCGTGCCCCCCCTCCTCAGGCAAGGGGTGATGCGCCCGCTCCATCGCGATGATGACCGAGCCCGCCGCGAGGAAAAGCAGCGCCTTGAAAAAGGCATGGGCAATCAGGTGGAACATGGCCGCCACGTACGCGCCCACGCCCACCGCTGCGACCATGAAGCCCAACTGCGAAATGGTGGAATAGGCCAGCACCTTCTTGATGTCGTTTTGCGCCACCGCAATCGTGGCGGCAAACAACGCCGTCAGCGCCCCCACCAGCGCCACCGCGTGTTGCGCCGTGGGCACCAGGTCGTAGAGCACGTGCGAGCGTGCAATCAGATACACACCTGCAGTCACCATCGTGGCCGCATGGATGAGCGCCGAAACCGGCGTGGGGCCGGCCATTGCATCGGGCAGCCACACATACAGCGGAATTTGCGCCGATTTCCCCGTCACACCCAAGAGCAGCAACAAAGTGATGATCAAAATCGCCTGCGGGTGGCTCTGTGCCACGCCGGGGGCTTCCGCAAACACCTGCTCGAAATTCAGCGTGCCAAACACGGCAAACATGTAAAACATGGCCGTCATGAAGCCGAAATCGCCAATGCGGTTGGCAATGAAGGCTTTTTTACCGGCCAGCGCGTTGGCCAGGCTCAGGTTGCCCTTGGTGTCATATTCGAACCAGAAACTGATCAACAAATACGAGCACAGCCCGACGCCTTCCCACCCCACGAAGAGCATCAAATAACTATCGCCCGTGACCAAAATCATCATCGAGGCGATGAACAGGTTGAGGAAGACGAAAAAGCGCGCATAGCGTCCGGGGTCGCCTTTGTAGCGGACGTCGTAGTGCATGTAGCCCACGGCGTAAAGGTGAATGAGCGTGCCCACGCCGGAAACCACCAGCATCATCGTCACCGCCAGGGTATCGACCCGGAACGCCCAGGAAACATTCACCACCGTCATCCACGAGAGGAACGGCACCGTGGCCCCCGCCGGCTGGACGCGCAACGACAGCCACATCAGCACCGAGACCACGAACGAAAGCCCCGAAGCCGTCACGGCCACGACAGCCACGCCGCGCTCGCCAATGCGGCGCCCAAACGCCATGTTGAACAGCAACCCCAGGACAGGGAAGAACACTGCCCACGGGACCAGATAAAAAAACGTGCCCGACTGGTTCATCACTTCGCTGAGAAACATGGGCTATCCCTTTAACCGGTGCAGTGCATCGATATCAATCGACTGCCTGGTGCGGAAAATGGTGACCAAGATGGCCAGACCCACGGCCACTTCAGCAGCCGCCACCGTCATGACAAAGAACACGGCAATCTGACCATCAACTGCACCAAACTCAGCGGCAAAAGCCACAAAAGCCAGATTGGCAGCATTGAGCATCAGCTCAATCGCCATATAAATCACCAGGGCGTTGCGGCGCACCAGCACGCCCGCCACCCCAATGATGAACAGCACCGCCGAAAGCGCAAGCAAGTAATTCGTAGGGACCATGATCGCCTCATTCGCAATTTCGCAATTCGCTACTTGCCATTCACTCTTCGCGCGTCAACACCACCGCGCCGACCGCTGCAACCAGCAAAAGCACCGAGGTCACTTCGAAGGGCAGCAGGTAACGGTTGAACAGCAAGTGCCCAATCGCTGCCGGGCTACCAAACCCGGCATTGGCGCAATTCAACGCGCCCAACCCACCGACCTTAGCCGCAAACGCGTAAACCACCTCGGCCAAAAAGAGCGCTGTCAGCCCAAAGGCCAGGGGGCGCTGCCAGCCAATAGGGCCGCCGGTTTCGGTCAGTTTCTGCGGCCCCAAAATCATCACCGCAAAAAGGAAAAGCACCATAATGGCCCCCGCGTACACCGTCACCTGGGCCAGCGCCAAAAACGGCGCGCCCAAAATCAGGTAAAGCACCGCGAGGGTCAACATGACCAGCACCAGGAAAAGCACAGCATACACCACGTTGCGGGAAAACAGCATCCCCAACGCAGCCCCAACGGCTATCAGGGCCAAAACCAGCAAAACAAGCAGATCAACGCTCATGGAAAACTCCACATTTCGCCATTGGCCGGGTGCGGTTTATGGCCGCTTCACCACAACTTGCGGCACAGCGGGCAGGTCGACGCCCTCAGGCGTTTGCTGAGGGGTACCAGGCTTGCCCGCGGGCGGCGGCTCTAACAGCATTTCTTTGGTGTAAATCGCCTGCCGCCGGTCGGTATAAGCCAGTTCGTATTCGTGCTCCAGCACGATGGCCTGGGTCGGGCAGGCATCGGCGCAATAGCCGCAGAAAATGCAGCGCGACATGTTGATTTCATACACCCGCGCATACCGCTCACCGGGCGAGTAGCGTTCCTCGTCGGTGTTCTCCGCGGCCTCCACGAAAATGGCATTGGAAGGACACGCCGCCGCACACAACGCACAACCGATGCACCGCTCCAGCCCATTGTCATAGCGCTTCAGCACATGCCGCCCCCGGAAACGCGGCCGCACCGTGCGCCGCTCTTCCGGATACTGGATGGTGACCGGCTTTTCCAGCATCTGGCTGAAAGTCGTCCAATAACCTTTGAAAATCGCCGAAATGTCTTCAAAAACAGACATGGTTGCCTCGTTGGTTCGTTACTTGGTTGCTTCGTTACCTGGTTACTTGGTTACCTGGTTACCTGGTTACCTCGTAACGCCATTCCTCACTTGCAATGCTTCATTCGCCGTTCTTCATTCGCAATTCGCCATTCTTCATTCGCAATGCGCTACCCGCCCAGCAGCAC
>CAYYRG010000056.1:0-8941 GCA_964474015.1 uncultured Anaerolineaceae bacterium
GGTCGTCGCCCTGGCGGACCACCGGGCCCAGCGGCTCTTTGGAGAGGGTGATGTCGAGAATCTTGTGGGCGTCGGGGTTCTTCAGGGTCACGCGGCGGGAGACCAGGCCGGACTTGTCGGTGGTCACCGCGTCGCAGCGGCCTTCTTCGTAAGCACCGAACACCTGGTCGGCGGTTTCGAAGACCACGGGGGTGTAGTCGATGTTGTGAGCAGCCATCTGGTCGGCCAGGTTCAGCTCGGTGGTGGTGCCGGTAGCCACGCAGATCTTGGCGCCTTCCAGGTCTTCCAGTTTGTTGATGCCGCTGTCTTTGCGCACCATGATGCCCTGACCGTCGTAGAAGGTGGTCGCGGCGAAGTTGGCGCCCAGTTCGGTGTCGCGGGTCAGCGTCCAGGTCGTGTTGCGGATGAGCACATCGATTTCACCCGTCTGCAAAGCGGTGAAGCGTTCCTTGGCGGTCAACGGGCGGAATTCCACCTTGTTGGGGTCGCCAAAGATGGCTGCTGCCACCGCATGGCAGAAGTCGACGTCAAAGCCTTTGTAGTTACCCTGATCGTCCACATAGCCGAAGCCGGGCAATTGGGCGTTCACGCCGCAGATGAGGTGCCCGCGCTCTTTCACGGCCTTGAGGGTCGCACCGTAGCCGCTCGGCGTGTTGCCGCCCTTGGCCTCTACGGTCACGATCACGGTCTTGACGGCCTGAGGCGCGTTGGAACTCTGCCCGCTGCTGCCGCAGGCGGCCAGGAGCATGCCGAGCACAACCAGCACGCCCAAAACATAGAAGATACGCTTCGTCATACGACCTCCTCCTTTTAGGGAAAGGTGAAAATAGGGGTGTTTTACCTTGTGATAAGGTTAACCCACGGGGATGGAACAAGTCGCGCACTTCCACTTTGGGAAGTGGTACTAAAGTATAGGGGAAAAGGGGAAGTTACTGCAAGGTCACTTTTAGGCTTGTTTACGCTTTTTTTACGCTTCGGGGTGTTCGCGGCCAATGGGTGCCACGCGGGCGTTGGTGAGGTCGAGAAACGCCGCAACGGGTAGGCGCAGGTTGAGCCCCCGCTGCCCGCCGGAAATGTGCAGGAAATCGGCCTCGATCGCGCTCGCGTCGAGGATGACGGTGAAACCGCGCCCCAAAAGCGCCAATGGGGAAATGCCCCCTGCCTGCAACCCCGTCAGCCGTTCTGCTTCTTTCTGAGACGGCAGATGAACTTTTTTCTCGCCGACCGCTCGCGCCACGGCTTTGAGGTCGACTTCTTGCACTGCCGACACCACGGCCAGAATAGGCTTGCCGCGCCCGCTGCGTACCACCACGATGGTCTTGAACACCCGTTCCGGCGGCACGTTCAGCAGCCGAGCGGTTTCTCGCGCCCCCAGTTTTTCTCGCGGCAGGTCGTAGGCTGTGTAGGGAATGCCGCGTTTGTCTAACATGCGGGTGACGTTGTTCTTCGTCATGGCGGCGGCACCTCATAAATGGTGGTTTCCCCTCGGTGGTAGACGGCGCGCCACAGCGTCCCGTCGTATTGCGAAAACTTGTTCAACCCCGGACCAGGGTAATAGGCGCGTTCCAGTTGGCCGACGATAATGTAGCGGACGCCGTATTTCCGCAGGAAGGCCAGGGCTTGCTGGGGGTCGGTGGTGGTGTAGAAAGCCGCTATTTCGGCCACGCGCTGTTCCACCCACGTGGGGTCAACCACCCCACGCTGCTGCCGCTCGTGCCAGTTCCAGCCCACCACACTGGGAAGGCCGGTGTAAATGGTGAAGCGGTTGCCCCAGCGGTATTCCACCGTGTGCCCTTCGACGATGACCGGCGTGCCTTTGACGTGGGTTTGCATCCAGCGGATGGCGTCGTAATCTTGCGCCAGGTCCATATCGGCGTTTTGGTCGAAGTAGTGGGCGTAGCGCATATAGGCCATGCCGTCAAGGGTGTGGGGTGCCTGGTCGGCCATGCGGTCTTGCATTTTTGCCGCGCCGCCAATGACGGGGAAGAGCGCCGCGCCCCACACTAACGCCAGCAGCGCAAAGCCCCACCATTGCCGCAGGCGCGGGCGTTGATGGCAGGCAGTGGCTACTAAATCGCCCAATGCCACGGCGGCGCTCAGGCTGAAGAGCGTCCACACCTGGAAGTAGAATTTGAAGACCGTGTTCATGCGGGCGATGTCGCCTTCCAGCACGATGATCTCGACCACCAGGGTGAGTGCCAGCCCCGCGCCTAACATCACCAGCACAATTTGTTGGGGCAGTGGTCGGCCAGGCCGTAGCAGCAGCGCACCCGTCCATGCCAGCAGGGGCACCACGACCCAGGCAATCGGCGCGTGGAAGCCTGACGCCACACCAGCCGCCACGCCCACGGTGAGCAACGCGGCGAGCGACGCCCACGTGCGGCCAGTGTGCAGCCACCAGCGCAGGCCGTCCACGGCGGGCGTTTCGGCCAGCCAGCGGCGGGTTTCCCACGCCAGCCAGGAAATCAGCACAAAGAGGAAAAGCCCCCAATGCACGAAGTACGACGCAATGGGCGTATGGGTGCCGTGCCAGATGTGGAACTTCGTATAGCCTTGAGCGTACCACTGGGCGTAAGGCTGGTAGAAGAGGATTGCCGCCAGGGCCAGCCAGGCCGCGGCGGCTACCGCAGCCCCGAAGCGGCGTTTGGATGGCTCACCTTCACGGCTTTGCCAGGCAGCATAACCCGCCGCCAGCATCCCCAGCCCCAGGTAGGTTGGCCAGTCCCATGTGTTGGTGGGGCGCAACGCGCCGATGACCAGCCCGCCCCACGCGAACGAGCCGACCCACCATGGCCACCTCGGTTTGTGCTTCCGCGTCCACAGCAGCAGCCCCACACCCCACAGCAGGGCCAGCACGGTAAGCCCTAACGCCATCAAGTGGGCATGGAGGTCAGCGTAAAGGAAGGTGAAGAAAGGGAACTCGGTAATTGGCTCGATTTCGCCCGGCGCGGGGATGGCGCGGCTGGGAATCCAGTACCAATCGCCGATGCTGTAAGGCAGATGCGCCCCGCCTAAGGTTTGCAGGAAGCCCAGCACAGCCCATAAGATGTGCTTGAAGATATTGGCATGGGCAATGTCGCCGCCGGGGGCCACCAGTTTCTGGAAGCCCTGCCACAGCATCTTGACCGTGCCCAGGTTGCCCAGGAGCACCATGCCAATCGCGCCTGCCAGCCCCACCACCCGCGGCCGCGGCGAAGGACGGCCCAGGGCAGCGTAGAGGCCGCGCACGAAAGCGAAAGCCGTCAGCGCAACCGTCGCGAACAGGGTGGGTAAAATGAGGTTGTAGGCAAACGTTGGCGCCAGGCCGAGCAGTTTGACGGGCATCCCTACCAGCACGAAGCCCCAGTAATAGTAGTTGATGTAGCCGTGGGCAAACCACGGGTCATAAGGCGGGAAGGTGGCGCTTTTCAGCACCGCGGTGAAGAACGATAAATCCATCGGCTTTTCGCCACCCCGCCACGGGTGCCACAAATCGGGGTTTTGCCAGCGGATGTACAAATCGAGCAGGAAGAACGCCAGGAAGAAGATTTCAGCCCACAAAATTTCCCGCTTGCGGCGGCGGAGATCCTCTTGCAAGGTCGGCCATTGCAGGCGGGCCGCGAGGGCTGACGCAACGCCCAGAGCCAGCAGGATGCCCGCCAGGGCTGCGCGGCTGACCGTGAAGCCCGCCGAGCCCCACAGCCAGGCCAGGTAGGCAAAGAGCAGCATTCCCCCCAGGCGCGCTGCCGGATAACCCGCATCGGGGAAGGCCGCGAAGAAGGGGCGCAGCAGCGGCCAGGCCAGCCAGCCTAACAGCGCGATGAACAGATACCACGCCAGCACCCCCAATAGCGGGAAGTGGTTGAGCGGTGAGCCGTTAGGGAAAAGCGCCTGGAAAGTCCCGCGAATTTGTTGCAACCCCCATCGGGCGGGGGGCAGTAGCAGGTTGGCGGGGTGAGGCGGGGCTTCCCCGGGCAAAATGTGCATCACGTGGTCCAGGTCAACCGCTCCCAGCACCGCCCGCACGTGCGCCGGGTTGTAGGTTTCCCAATTCTTGCGGAAGATGAAGACCTTGGGGTGGTCATAGACCGTGAAGGCTTCTTCTGCGGGCTGGTCGTTGATGTGCACGGGGCCCAGGCTGGGGTCCGATTCGAACACGGCGACCAAATCGTAGCCCAAATCGCCGTGGTAAGTGCCCACCTGGGCAACGTCGTAACAGTGTTCCACGGTTTCCCACGGCGGGCAGCCCATCAAATGGCGGTAATAAGCGTTGACCAGGGGGTAGCGTTCCGGCAGGCGGGGCAGGCTGGCCCATTGGCGGCTGGAGGTGATCAGGATGTAGTCAGCCCCGTCGAGGATGTTTTCCATGCGGGTGCGCTTTTTGGCGTTGTCATCCCAATACATCTCGAAGTTCAGCCCCTGGTAGATGCCGCCAAAGGGGTCGTAGTCGTCCATCCGCAGGGGAAGGCCGTCGTCCCACGAGGTTTCGTTGGCGAGGGCGGGGGAAAGCACCCACGCGCGCCCGTGGTCGGTGCTGATGACGATGGTGTAAACTTCTCCCCGACGCACATCGACGCGAGGGGAGAGCGGAATGCGCAGGTTTTGCGGCGGCCCGGCGGTGTTGGGCTGAGGCGTGACGCGCAGGCTGCCTTGTGCCAGGACGGTGTCCTGCCCGGCAGGTTTGAGGGTCGCGGTAAGCGTGAGGGGTTGCAGGTCAGCGGGGGTGGGGGCGACGACGCGATACAGGCGCAGGCCCTCGACCGTGCCGGTCGCGCGGGCGCGGAAGGTGACGGTGAGCGGCGTATCGGGCAGGATGGTCCAGTCTTTGGGCACCGGCAGCAATTGGGAAACGACCCCGCCGTTGGCAGTGTGGATGGGGACCGTTACCGGGCCGGGGATGTGGCTGAAAATCCATTCGGTGGCGGCAATGCGGGTGTGCGGGCGGTGGTAGATGTTGACAAAGGCAAAAGCCCAGGCCGCAGTGAGTGCCAGCACGAGCGTCGCGCCGGCAATGGCCCAGAAGCGCCGCTGCCGGGGCAGGCGCTCGGCCAGCCGCACCGCGCCCCAGCCAGTGATGACCGCCAGACCAGGATAAACGGGCAGCAGGTAGCGCATGGTGGGGTTCGGCATGGCCGATTCCAACGCGAAGATGAACCCCGTCCAGCCCCACAGCAGCCAGCCCAGGGGCTTTTCCTGTTGGCGGAACAGCCGCCAGCCCAGCCAAAGGAAGGCCGCCCATGCAGCCAGGCCGTAAGGCAGGCCGGTGCCCCAGAAGGTCAGGTTTTGCCATGCGAACCAGATCGGTCGCCGCGCCCACTGCATCGCGGGCGGGAAGTCGGCGGTGCCGCTGGTTTGGGCGCGCAGGGCGCGCAGGTTGTCTAACCATTGGGGGTTGAGGCCGCTGATGAAGCCCGGCCCGGCAAAGGCATAGGGTTGGAAGATGCGGAAGGTCAACAGTCCAACGCCGCCGCCTAACGCCAGCAGGCCGAGCAGCCACGGCGTTTCGCGTTCCTGCGCTGGGCGGTCGCGGCGGGCCAGGCGCAACAACCCTGCCGCGGGCAGCAGCAAGGCCACTGGCGCGGCGCTGACTTTAGAGGCCAGGGCTGAGCCATACGCCAGCCCAAAGAGCGCGAACAGCCACCAATCGTCTTTCAGCGGGCGGTCGGGCGGCTTGCGCCCAATTTCTATCGCCAGCCAAACGGTGACGAAAGTGAGCAGGTTGAAGATGCTATCAACGGTGAAAAAGTGGGCGTTTTGAATTTGTGTGACGGTAAAGGCGCTCAAAGCCGCTGCCAGCACGCCAACGCGGCGGTCGTACAGGCGCGCGGCCACCAGATAAACCAAAAACACCAGCAGCACGTCGGCCAGCGCCGAGAGGGTGCGCCCAACGAGGTGAATTTGCCCGTAGCCGGTTTTGTGGAAGGCTTCGCCTACGAAGCGGGTGAGGAAAAGCGGCAGGGTGCCGTAAACGTAAAAGCCAAAGCCCTTGTTGGCGGGGTTGAGGGTGGAATGGGCGGTGTCGAAATATTCCCGCAGGCTGTGCACTGGCTCGATGGCGCTGGCGACCATGGTGAGGAAGCGTTCGTCGGGGTGAAGGTGTTGTTCGCCATCCCAGTTCTGGCCCGTGGTGCGGAGGTAGAGAGCGAGGAGCAAGACGACGACGAGGGCTGCTTCGTATAGCCACGAGGGAAGGGCGTCGCCGCGGCGCGTTCCCCTGGCCTTCGCAGGGGGTGCCGCGTGGCCGCTGGTGGGTTCGGAAGGAGGTTGAGGAAGGTGAGTGGCGTTCATGATTTTGGCGAAGCGCAAAGGGTGGCGGAATGCTCGGATGTTGTCAAAATATTGTGCCGGATCTCACCCCACCCCCGCCGCACCTTCGGCTGCGCGCCCTGCGGGCGCTCCGCTCAGGATGTGCCCCTTCCCCTCCCTTACCTAAGGGAGGGAGGGGGATGCCGAGGTTTGCCCGAAGCGTGAGCGAAGGGCAAGCCGAAGGCAGGGGGAGGGGAGAGATCAGCAAAAACGCGAACTGTACTTCGTGTTTCTGCATTTTATGCCGGGTCTTGTCGGCTTTTACGGCACGAAGAATACAATGAAATTCTTGCCTTGCAGGGGGCTGGTATGCAGCCGCACGATGGCATTGGGGTAGAGGTGTTGCAGTGCGTCGAGCGATGGCTTGTCTTCCGGCTTGAGGATGAAGAGTTTGGGGGCTGGGACGTCTTGGGTGTCGGCAATGCGCTGCGGCGGCAGAGCGGTGTCGGGAATTTCCGGGAACAGGCCCGCGTTGATGGCGACCAGGCGGGTATCGACCCAATAGGGGTAAGGGATGACCCACGCGCTGTGTGGGTCGTTGCCTAAGGCGACAAAACCGTGAATCACCTCACCGATGGCCGTGGTGTTCCAGGCGCCAGCGCGAAACTCGTCGGCGTATTGGTGGAATACCAGGTCGTAGTTGGCGCGCGCGGCCACCAACGCCAGCAACCCGACCAACGCCACGCCTGCCCAGCGCCCGAAACGCGGTCGCCAGCGGGTGATGGCCTGGTAGAGCGCGTCGGCGGCCATGCCTACGATGACGAAAATCACCACATAAGCCCCGCCGGTGCGGTTGAGGCACGGATTCTCGTTGGGGAAAGCCAGCGAAAGGATCGAGGGCATCATCAGCAGCGGAATGCTCACCAGCAGGAACGCGTCTTCCCAGCGGCGGCGGCGGCTCAGCCGCACCACTACAATCACCAGCCCCAGGGCATACAGCGCCCCGCTGACCCAATCCAGCGCCGGGCGGTGGGGGATGGAATGCACCCAAATTTCGCCGTCATCCCAAAACGGCATGATGAGCGCTTTGGCGAAGTTGCTGAAGAAAATGGCGACGGGGTTGCCGGGATAAGGGCGCTCCAGTTGGCCCAGGCGGGTGGCGCTGCGGTAGAAGAACATCTGCCAGTTCCCCAGCATGTAGCGAAAAAGGGGCAGGAAGACGATGAAGGAAAGCAGCGCGGTGAGCAGGAAGCCAAAGAGGGCGCGCGTGCGCTTTGCGCCCTCCTTTTCGTATAGCCAGTAAACAACCAGAGCGCCGGCTACCGTCAGGGGCACCAGCCGAAACGGTGAATAGCCATGCACCCCGGCCCCCAGAAACAGCCCGGCCCAGAGAAAGTCATTCCGACGCCCGTGGCGCAGGCCGCGCACGAAAAAGTAGAGTGTGGGGGCGGCAAAAGCGGGATAGAGGGCAAAGCGCAGGGCCACCCGTGCCGTGACGTTCGGCCAGTAGGCGAAGGCCGCGAAGAGTGTTGCCCAAAGTCCCACCCCTTTGCCGCCGAGTTCCTTCCCCAGCAGGTAGATGAAAGGCAGGGCAAGCAAGCCCATCGTCACCATCCCCAGCTTCAGGCTGAGGAAGGAGTAGCCCGTGCCTAAATATTTGATGATGGCCGCCACCAGGTACATTTCGATGGCTTCCCGGCCTGTGTTGCGCGGGAAGAAGATGCGCGTCTTCCCGGCCAGCACGTCGGCGATGTCAAGCAGTTTCTCGGCATGGTCGGAAAACATTTCCGCCGGCACGCTGACGAGATGCACATACCGGAAGTACACTGCTACGGCAGCCACACCCAGCAGGACGAGATGCCACCACGAGAAGGTGAACGGCCAGCGCCCGCGGCGCAGCGTCGCGAGCCATTGCTTCCACGGCGGCGGGTTCCAAAAAGCCGCGACGACGAAAAACGTGCCCAGCACCCACACCGTGGTGTTGAAGGCGGTGAAACGGTTACCCCCAAAGTCCAGAAAAGCGATGAAGGCCAGCACCAGCCCGATGCTGAGGGGCACAATGCGGACTTCGATGGGGCCGTCGGCATCGCCTTCCCACGCGGCAGTGCGGATGTCGGGCAGGCGCCACTGTTTCCGAATCAGGGCCACGCCCCAGGCGGCGAGGGCGAAGGCATAGACGGTGATGCCAATTTGCCAGTTGCGGCCGGGAGGCTCCATCAGGCGCTGGGCCACCAGGGCCAGCAGCAGGCCAACCATCAGGGCGGTGGGGAAGGCCGCACCGCTGCGGGGGCGTTTGACCGGGATGGAAGAGGCGCTTGGGCCGGCTGCAGGGGCCGCGGCGCGAGGCGGCGCCGATGTGGGGGAAACTGCGGGGCGAGCAGCGCCCTTGGGGGGCTGGACTGAGCCGCGACGGGCGGCTTCCCACAGGGCAGCGGCGGCTTCGTCGGAAAGCGGCTGCCAGCCACGCGGGCGCAGCGTTTCGGGCAAGCGAGCGGCCAGACGGCCTTTGAGGTAGTCCAGCAGGCTGAGCATGGGGGCTATTTTACCACTGGCTTAAATGCGTCGGGCGGCGCGCTGGCCGCCCGGAAGCGTATCAAGCCTTTTTCAAAGCCGCCTTGAAGCCTTCGATGGCGGTGACCGGCGTGGGGTCGGTGTCGTAGTGCATGGCGAGGTAATAGGCGATGTAATCGCCCAGGTGCAAGGCCGTCCATTGCTG
>CAYYRG010000057.1:0-8838 GCA_964474015.1 uncultured Anaerolineaceae bacterium
GGCGCTTGACAGGGGCCGTTAAATTTGTTATAGTGGTATAGACCACTGAACCACTATACATCCAGCCCGACGCGCCCAGGGAGTTGCCCCGTATGCTCGACAAAACATATCCCCTCCCGCTTTATTTCCAGCTGAAGGAACTTTTGCGGGAAAAAATTGCCTCCGGCGAGTGGAAGCCGGGCGATATGGTCCCTTCGGAGCGCGAACTGAGTGAGCAATATCGCATCAGTCGGATGACCGCCCGCCAGGCTTTGCAGGAACTGGCTATTGAAGGTTTGCTGCGGCGCGAACCGGGACGGGGTACTTTTGTGGCCGAGCCGAAAATCGAGCATGGCCTGACCCGCTTGACCGGTTTTACCGAAGATATGCAGGCCCGTGGGCTCAAGCCGGGGGCGCGGGTGATACGGTTGATGGCCATCAAGCCCTCCCTGCGGGTCGCTCGCGCGTTGCAAATCACCCCTGAGAAGAAAATTGTGCTGCTGGAGCGGTTGCGGTTGGCCGGGGGCGAGCCCATCGCTTTGGAGACCAGCCATTTGTATTTCAACGGTGTGGAGGCGCTCTTGCAGGAAGACTTCGAGAACCGCTCTCTGTATCAGATTCTCGCGGAAAAGTACAACCTGGCTCCTGCCCGGGCGATTCAGAAAATTGGCGCCGACCTCTGCAGCCAGCGCGAGCAAGACTTGTTGCAGATTCCCGCCGGAGCCCCGGTGTTGCGCAATAAACGCATCACTTACGACCGCTGGGGGCGTCCTTTCGAATATACCGAATCGGCCTATCGCGGCGATCGTTATGTCTTCCAGGCCGAATTGAGCGCGTTAGACCAACCCCAAGGAGGTAACCATGGAAGATGAGGATGCCTGTTGTTCCCTACCCTTTTCCGGTTTTTCCACTTTTTAACCCATAAGGAGAGAAGCAAGTGAATCGCAAAAAAGTTTTCGTCTTACTGGTGGGGCTGTTCGTGGTGGTGGCCATGGCTTTGGGCGGCTGTGCCAAATCTGCGTCCACACCCCAGCCCACCGCGGCCCAACAGCAGGCCGCGCCGACCGAGGCTCAGCAACAAGCCGCGCCGACCGAGGCGCCTACCGAGGCCGAGGCTCCTACGCAGGAAGCCGCCCCGCAGAAAAACGTTACCCTGACGGTGTGGTCGTGGCGCACTGAGGACGAAAAGGCCTACAATGAAATTTTTGCAGTGTACGAAAAAGAGCACCCCGGCGTCAAGGTTGAGTTCGTTCCCTTCGTGGCCACCGACTACAACAACATTCTTGCGACTGGCCTGACGGGCGAGGGCGGCCCCGATGTGGTGCAACTGCGCGCCTATGGCGGTTTGCAGCCTCTGGTGGAAGCCGGGCAACTCGTCCCGCTGGACGGCAAGGTCAAGACCCTGGATAACTTCACACCGGGTATCCTCAAGGGTGCGATGGGCATCAAAGACGGCCACATCTATGGCGTGCCCTTTGGCATTCAGGTGCTCGGCGCTTACTATAATAAAGATATCTTCGACGAACTGGGGCTGAGCGAGCCGAAGACGTGGGACGATTTCATCAACATCTTGAAGACCGTCAAAAAGGCCGGTTACATCCCTCTGGCTGTGCCCGCCAAAGACACCTGGATGTTGCCCATCGTCCACGACACCATTGGCGCACCCCGCTACGGCGGCCCCGAGTTTGAAAAGAAGATCCTCGCGGGCGAGACCGATTTCACCGATCCCAACTATGTGGCCTCGATTCAACTGGTGAAGGACCTGCAGCCCTACATGCCTGACAACGTCGTGGGCGTGGGCTATCAGGACGCCCGCACGCTCTTCGTGACCGGCCAGGCGGCGATCTTCATTGGCGGCTCTTTTGAGGTGGGCTTCTGGCGTGACCAGGCCCCTGACATGCACATTGGCGTCTTCCGTGTGCCGCCCGCGCCTGATTCGGTGCACAACGGCCCGCTGGCCCCGGGTTGGATGGACGGCTCTTACGGCGTGAACGCCAACAGCGATGCCAAAGAAGAAGCCATCAAACTGGTAGAATGGATGGGTACCCCTGAGTTTGGGCAGATGTTCACCGAGAAGATCAAGCAACTCTCGCCCTTGCCTCAGGCCAAACCCACTGACCCGCTTTTGCAAAAGTTTGCTGAGTTTTACGCCGAGACCCCGGCTTCTTACATGTTGCTGGTGGACTTCCGATACGGCAACCCCTCGGGCACCACGCTCATGGGGACTGGCATTCAGAAGATGCTCCTGGGCGAAATGACGGCTGACGACGTCGCCAACAGCCTGCAAGAGGGTATCTTCCAATGGTTCAAGCCTAAGAAGTAAGACCTCTTGAAAAGTGGGGCGGGGCGGCTGGCATGATGTGGGTCGCCCCGCCCATTCTTTAGAAAGTGGAGGAGGGGCATGTCTTTTGTGCAGCGGCTCTCTCGGAGAAAGCAACCGGCTCGCGCCCGCGGCGTGGGGCGCGGCGCCCCTTCCTGGGAAATTGTGGCTGTCTTTCTCCTGCCTGCTTTTTTGCTTTATACCGTTTTCATGATCTGGCCTCTGGCCCAATCCTTTTACTTTAGCCTGTTTGAATTCAAGGGGTTGGCGCGAGGGGCTTTTGTGGGGTTGCGCAACTTTCGGGAACTTTTCACCCGTTATCCTGTCAACGAGCAACTTCCCCGGGCCTTCCTCCACAACATTTACTTCTTCGTGGGCACGATGCTGGTGCAGAACACCTTGGGGCTGTTGTTCGCCAAGCTGCTCTATAAACCTCGCTTTGGGAAGCGCTTTTTCCAGACGGTTTACACCATGCCTTATCTGATCAGTGCCCTGGTGGTGGGTTATCTGTGGAGTCTGATGCTCAACCCCCTCTTTGGCCCTGTCAACCGGCTGCTCAAGGCAGTGGGCCTGGGGGCGCTGGCCCGCCCCTGGCTGGGCGACCCGGCCACTGCATTGCCGGCCATCATTTTGGCCAACGCCTGGCAGTGGGTGGGGTTCCCCATGCTTCTGTTTTCTGCTGGTTTGGCGAATATCGGCGAGGACCTGCGGGAAGCCGCCCGCATCGACGGCGCTTCGCGCTGGCGGCTGTTCTGGAGCATTGAGCTGCCCCTGCTTTTGCCGGTCATTGGCATCGTGACCGTGCTGACCTTTATCGGCAACTTCAACGTCTTCGGCATCGTTTGGGCCATGGGCGGGGTGAACGGCGAGCCCGCCGGAGCCACCGATGTGCTCGGACTGGTGTTCTACCGCACGGCCTTCCGCGGCGGTGTGGACGCCTTTGGCCTGGCTTCGGCTTTGGCCGTGTTGATGTTCGTGCTGATCTTCGGGGTTTCCATGGTCATGGTGAACCTCTTCCGCCGCTGGGAGGAGGGCCTGAAATGAGCGTTTACAAAGTGAAGTCCGCTCGCCGGATTGATCTGGTCACCCTCGGCACCCAGTTGCTGCTGTGGGGCTATGCGGCCATCGTGTTAGGGCCGTTGCTGCTGGTGGTCAACGACGCCTTGCGCCCGAGCCGCGACATCTTTCGCAATCCGTTGGGGCTGGCGACTTCCATCAGCTTTCGCAGTTTTGTGAAAGCGTGGGAAAGGGCGAATTTCAACGTTTACTTCTTCAATTCGCTCGTCATTACGGTGGCTGCCGTGCTGCTGGCCACGGCCGTCTCGGCTTTGGCCGGTTACATGCTGGGGCGCTACCGTTTCAGGGGCAGTGCCTTGCTCTCGGCTTACTTCCTGGCCGGGTTGATGCTCCCCTTCCGCCTGGCCATCGTGCCTTTGTTCCTGCTGCTGAATCGCCTTGGTCTGGTAGATACCCGCATCGGGCTGATTCTGGTGTATGCCGCCACCGGCATTCCCTTTTCCATCTTCATCCTCTCGTCTTTTTTCCGACAGTTGCCCCAGGAATTGAGCGAAGCGGCGCGCATCGACGGTGCGGGGGAATTTGCCATCTTTGGCCGCATCATGTTGCCCCTGGTGCGTCCGGCCCTGGCCACGGTGGTGGTCTTCCAGTTTGTGCCCCTGTGGAATGATTTCTTCTTCCCCTTGGTGTTGCTCCGTTCCACGAACAAGTGGACTTTGCCGGTGGGGATGACGCGTTTCTTTGGGGAGTTCCAGACCGACTGGTCGACCCTGTTTGCCGGGCTTATCATTATGACCCTGCCGCTGATCGTCATCTTTTTGCTGGCGACCAAGCAAATCATTGCCGGGTTGACGGCCGGCATCGGTAAATAGGGTGGTGTTTTGACTGCAGCCGCAACCCTCTGGAGCGATGTTGACCGCCTCATGGCGCAAGGGGTGGGGCGGGTGTTCCCCGCGGCGGTGCTTTGGGTGCAGCAAGGGGGAAAGGTGCGCTTTCGGCGGGCTTACGGCTGGCTCGACCCCACAACCCGCCGCTTTCCCACGGGGGAAGACACCCTTTTCGACCTGGCTTCGCTGACCAAGGTTTTCACCGCCATCGCGCTGATGACGCTGGTGGCGGCAGGGAAGGTCGCGCTGGATACCCCCGTGGTGGAGGTGTTGCCCGAACTTCGCGGTCGGCATCCGCTCTTGCCGGGCATCGACCCCCATGCCAAGGTGCCCTTGCCGCCCAACCCGGCTTATCAGGGCAAAATGGTAGACGCTGCCCGGCTCACCTTTCGGCATTTGCTGAGCCATACGGGGGGGCTGGCCGCGTGGGTCGATGTCTGCGATCTCCCGCCGGGGGCTGCGGTGCCGTTGCCGCACCGCCTGCCGGCGGAAACGCGCCGGCGGCGGCTGGCGGCTTTGCTGCAAGCGCCGCGGTTCGTGTACCCGCCGGGCGAGGGGCTGACCTATAGTGATGTGGGTTTCATGCTGTTGGGGGAAGCCGTAACCCGGCTGGCCGGTATGCCTCTGCCCGACTATATGGCGCAGGCGGTGTTGGCACCGTTGGGCATGACGGCGGCGACCTACAACCCGCTGGCCCGCGGCGTTCCCCAGCGCCGCGTCGCGCCCACCGAGCAGTGCCCCTGGCGGGGGCGGCGGCTTTGGGGCGAGGTGCATGACGAAAACGCGTGCTGCCTGGGCGGGGTGTCGGGCCATGCGGGGCTGTTTGCCACTGCGAGAGAGGTTGCCCTGTTGGGGCAGTGGGCTTTGTCGTTGGGGCAGGGTTTGCTCCCGCCGTCGCTGGCGCAGGAGATGGTGCGTGAGCAGGCGTGGGTGGGCGCCGAGCGGCGCGGCCTGGGCTGGAAGTTACAGACGCCCGCGCAAAGCCCGGTGGGTGACGCGTTTGGCCCGGAGAGTTTTGGACATACCGGCTTTACCGGTACTTCCCTGTGGGTGGACCCCCGCAGGGCGCTGGTGGTGGTGTTGTTGACCAACCGCGTGTATTTTGGCCGAGATGGCGAACGGATTGCTCGCTTCCGCCTTCAAGTGCATCGCGCCGTCGCCGCGGCGGTGGAAGCGGGCGCCGGGGAGGGCATTTGAGATGCGTTTTTTTGTCGTCGGTGTGGATGGTGGGGGGAGCAAGACCGAGGCCGTCATCCTGAGCGGTGAAGGTGAAGTGCTGGGGCGGGGCCGGAGCGGCTCGTCCAATCATCATCTGGCGGGGGTAGAAGGCGCGCTGGCGGCGCTGGAGGCGGCGATGCGCGCAGCGGCTGAGGCGGCGGGGGTGTCGTTGTCTCACGCGGCGGCGGTAGTGTGGGCGCTGGCCGGGGCTGGACGCCCTGCCGAGGCCCAACGCTTGCGAGAGATGCAGGCCCGGTTGCTTCCTGCTGTGCCTGGCCAGGTGGTGGATGATGCTGTGGCTGCTTTGATAGGCGGGGCGGGGCGCCGCGAGGGCGTGGTGGTGATTGCCGGCACGGGCGCCATCGTGTATGGCGAAAACGCTGCGGGGCATACGGCTCGCGCCGGCGGGTGGGGCCACCTGCTGGACGAGGGCAGCGGTTATGCCCTTGGGCTTTGGGCGTGTCGGGCTGTGGCCCGGGCGGCTGACGGGCGCGAATTGCCCACACGGCTGAGTGCCCGCCTGTTGCAGGCCCTGGCCTTGCCCTCCGCGGCGCAGTTGATTCCCTGGCTTTACGATGCCCGGCGTGGCGTGGCCGAAATGGCTGCCCTCGCGCCCCTGGTGCTGGAAGAAGCCGAGCACGGCGACCTGGTGGCGACCGACGGCGTGCTGCAGGCGGCAGATGCCCTGGCCGAAGGTGTGGGGGCTGTTGCCCGTCGATTGGGGTGGGGGAACGACCGACCCTTCCCCGTGGTGCTTACGGGCGGGCTGCTGCTGCGGAGTGCTTTCTATCGTGCGGTGGTGGCGCAGGCTGTGCAAACCCGTGTGCCTCTCGCCCGGCCTCAACGCCCCCTGGCCGATGCCGCCGTGGGCGCTGCCTGGCTGGCCCTTGCTCTGGCGGGGCGTTCCCGCCCCCATCGCGCTGAGCCCCAGGCGCTTTCCCGCGACGGGCTGTGGGCTTCGGAACAGCGCCATGTCCTTACCCGCGACCTGGACACCCGCACGACCTTAGAGATGGTGGGGTTGATGCACCTGGAAGACCGGCGGGCGGTGGCTGCGGTGCGCTCTCAGTTGCCAGCCATTGCTCAGGCCGTGGAGGCCATCGCCGCCCGTATGAAGCGGGGCGGACGGCTGATCTACATCGGCGCGGGCACCTCGGGCCGGTTGGGCGTGTTGGATGCTGCGGAATGCCCGCCGACCTTCAACACGAAACCCGGTCAGGTGGTGGGGGTGATTGCCGGTGGGCAGGCTGCCCTTACCGAGGCGGTGGAAGAAGCCGAAGACCGCTTCGACGACGGCCTGCAAGCCATGCGCGACCTGGAGGTCGGCCCTGAAGACAGCGTGGTGGGCATCGCGGCCAGCGGACGGACGCCTTACGTGTTGGGGGCGCTCACCGAGGCCCGCCAGAGGGGCGCGCTGACCGTCGCTTTGATTTGCAACCTGCCCGCTCCCCTGGCAGAGGCTGCCGAGCACGTCATTGCGCCCCTTGTTGGGCCGGAAGTCCTGGCTGGCTCGACGCGCCTCAAGGCGGGCACGGTGCAGAAACTGGTGCTCAACATGCTGAGCACCGCGGTGATGGTGCGTTTGGGGAAGACTTACGGCAACCTGATGGTGGACGTGCAGCAGCACAACGCCAAACTGCAAGCGCGTGCCCGGCGCATTGTGGCGCAGGCTTGCGACGTTTCGCTGGACGAAGCCGCGGCCGCGCTGGCGCGCTGCGGCCACGATGTCAAAGCGGCCATCGTGAGCACGGTGCTCCATTGTTCCCCTGCAGAGGCGCGCGAGCACCTGCGCCGTGCTGGTGGCAACGTCCGGCAGGCCATCGCTGCAGCACGCCGCGGCCCAGCGGCGCAGCCCGCCGTGCTGGAACATTGAGCAGCATTCAGCGAGCCTGATGGCCACTTTTTTGCAGCGAGGGACGCTGGTGGTGTGAGCACGGCCTTCTCTCAAACCGACGGCGGTTCAGGGGGTATAATGAAACCGTAAGGTTGTGTTTCCTGATTTGCTGAGGAGGCAATCTCATGTCGGTAGAAGCCATGCTGAGCGAGGAAGCGCGCGCCCTGCAAGCGCGGGTGCAGGATTTCGTCAAATCGGTGCCCCGGCAATTGCTGCTCGATATGGACGCCGAGAAAGTGGTCTACCCGCGGGAATTCCTGCAGGAAGCCGGTGCGCGCGGGCTGTTGGGCCTGCGCTTCGACCCTCGTTGGGGCGGTGCGGGCGTGCCGTGGTCCACGGAACTGGTGGCGCTGGAAGAGGTCGGCGTGCTGGGCACGGCGCTGGCCTGCCTGTATTCCCTGGTATCCATCGTGGGGGAGGCCATCCATGTGTTCGGCACGGAAGAGCAGAAAGAGCGTTACCTCAAGCCCATGATTGCCGGCAAACTGGCCGTGGCCGAAGGGCTGACCGAGCCGCGGGGCGGTTCGGATTTCTTCGCCGCGACCACCAAAGCCCGCCGGGAGGGGGATGTTTTCTATGTGAGCGGGCAAAAGCGGTTCGTGGTGGGGGCTGAGGGCGCCGATTTGTTCCTCGTGTATGGCAAGGTGGAAGGCATCGACGACCCCAAGCAGGCCATGACGGCTTTTCTGATTGAGCGCGGCCCAGGGGTGGAAGTGCATCACGTCTATGGCCTGATGGGCACCCGCGGCGGCGGCACCGGGCGCATTGTGTTCAAGAATGTGCCCGTGCCGGTGGAGAACGTCCTCGGCGGGGAAGCCGGTGTGGGCAATGGCACGGCAGTGTTCCACCAGATGATGATCCCCGAGCGGCTGACCTCGGCAGGCGGCGCGGTGGGGATGGGGCGCGCCGCGCTGGAAATCGCAGCCCGCTATGCCGACCGCCGCTATGCCTTTGGCAAGAAGATTCGCCGCTTCGAGGGAGTGAACTTCAAGATAGCCGAAAGCCTCACCCTGCTGGACGCGGCGCGGGCGCTGAACCGCGCTGCCGGCGTGGCCGCGGATAGCGGCACCATCCCGCCGGGGAAGGTGCGGCGTCTGGTTTCCGAAGCCAAGAAGTTCTCGACCGAGGCAGCCTGGCAGGTGGTCAACCACGCCATGCAGATTTTGGGCGGCATTGGCTACACTAACGTCTTCCCGGTGGAGCGTCTGCTGCGGGATGTGCGCCTGATTACGATTTGGACAGGCACCAACGAAATCATGAACCTGGTGATTCAGCACGAGTTTTACCGCGAGTTTCTCCATCGTGGGCCGCAGGGGCGCGATGTGGAAGCCGACGCCGCCGAGGCCGACGCGGTGGAAGAGAAAGAATACAACGCCCCCGAAGGATGAGCACCGCAAGGGTTGACCTTGCGGTTTTTTTGTCCCTTTTCCCCCTCGTTGACTGACAAATCTCAAGGAGATGGCCTCTGTGTTTGATCTCTCCCTACCCCCGCTTCAGCGATGCGGTAGCGTCGCTGAAGCCGC
>CAYYRG010000058.1:0-6834 GCA_964474015.1 uncultured Anaerolineaceae bacterium
TGGCGAAGGCGCCCGCACCGGCGCCGGCGCGGTGGTGACCAAAAACGTGCCGCCTCACAGCCTGGCTGTGGGCGTGCCAGCGCGGGTGATTCGCAAACTGGAGCAAAAGTAACGCTGAAGTTTCACGACCCCACGAGGAGTTTATGGACGAAACCGACCTATGGTGGTTTTATGCCGCCTTGACGCTGCTGCTGGGCATGGATTTGCTGCTGGCGGCAGTGCGGGCGGGGGTGTTGCGTCTTTCCTTGAGAGACCTCTCTCGCCTGCGCGAGAGCGACAACACCACCTTCCACCGCTTGTTGAATGTGCTGCGCCGCCGCGACCCCCTGCGCCTGCTGGTGCAATTGGGCATGTTGCTGGCGCATTTCTTCATCGGCAGCGGGGCGCTCTACCTGGCGGTGCGCGCCTACCAGTTCCCCTTGAACGACCTCGGCGGCCTGTTGGGGCTGCTGGCGGCGCTGGGCCTGCTCATCGGCGCGCTGGAATGGCTGCTCGACACCCTGGTGCGCGGCCGCCCTGCTGCCATTCGCTGGGCGCTGCCCTGGGCTGAGCGCCTGACGGCGCTGGCTTCCCCTTTCGAGCGCCTCTTTTCGCACCGCAGCGAGGCCGATTGGCTGCTCAACGATGAAACGTTCCAGGCACTGCTGCAGGCCAATTTCCAGGAAGGCCGCCTGGAGCAGGAAGAGCGCGCCATGCTGCGCTCGATCATGCGCTTCGGCGAGACCTTAGTGCGGGAAATCATGGTGCCGCGCATCGACATGGTCGCTGTGGAAGTGAATACCCCTTTGCAAGACGCCGTCGATTTGTTCATCCAGACTGGCTTTTCCCGCCTGCCAGTGTATGAGAACAAGGTGGACGATATCATCGGCCTGCTCTATGCCAAAGACCTGCTGCCCATCTGGCGGGAAGGGCGAGACACCACCCACACCCTGCGCAACCTGTTGCGGCCGGCCTATTTCGTGCCCGAAGCCAAGAAGGTCGATGAACTGCTGGCCGAGATGCAGCGTCGCCGGATGCACATGGCGTTGGTGGTGGACGAATACGGCGGCATTGCCGGCCTGGTGACGCTGGAAGACATCGTCGAGGAAATCATTGGCGAAATTCAAGACGAATACGACCTCGAAGAAGAAATTCCCGACATCCGCCCCCTGGGGCCGGGAGAATACCTGCTCAGCGGGCGCGCCGACATCGATGACCTCAACGAAGCCTTGGGCACCCGCTTTCCCTCCGAAGATGCCGATACTTTGGGCGGCCTCTTGCTCACCGCGACCGGCCACATGCCCGCCGAAGGCGAAACCGTGACCATTGGCGGCTTCCTGTTCACCATCCGCAAAGTAGATCAGCGGCGCATTGTGTTGGTGCATGCCCGCCGTCTTGAGGAAAACGAAACTGGAATGCCCGCCGTTGCCGAGGATGTTCATGAAACCTGAAGTGCAAACCCAACTGATTCGCGCCGCCCAGGCGGTGCGTCGCCATGCTTACGCGCCTTACTCCCACTACCCGGTGGGGGCGGCGTTGCTGACCCGCAGCGGCAAAATTTACACCGGCGTGAATGTCGAAAACGCGGCCTTCCCTTCGGGCATGTGCGCTGAGCGGGTGGCGGTGTTCAAAGCCGTTTCGGAAGGGGAACGTGCCTTTGAGGCCATTGTGGTGGTCACCGAAAACGGCGGTGCGCCCTGTGGCGCGTGCCGCCAGGTGCTGGCCGAATTTGGCACCGACCTGGAAGTGGTGGTGGCCGATGCTTCTGGCACCGTGGTGCTGGAAACCACCCTGGCCGACCTGTTGCCCGCTTCGTTTGGCCCCCAAAGCCTGCCGGGGACGGAGGCGACCTGATGCGTGTGCTGGTGTTTTCCGACATTCACGCCAACCTGACTGCCCTGGAAGCCGTGCTGGCCGATGCAGGCCTGGTCGATGCCCACTGGTTCCTTGGCGACCTGGTTGGTTACGGCCCCGACCCCAACGAATGCGTGGCGCGGGTGCGGGCGCTGCCCAATCTCGTGGCCGTGTTGGGCAACCATGACGCCGCTGTGCTGGAGAAAATGCCCCTCAACTGGTTCAATCGCGAAGCCAGCAACATCATCCGCTGGACGCAGGAACAACTTACGCCCGAAAACTTTGCATTTTTGCAGCAGTTACCCGAACAGCAAACCCAAGGCGAGGTGCTGCTGGTGCACGGCAGCCCGCGCGCCCCGGTGACGGAATACATTTTGACCACCGAGATCGCTACCGAAGCGCTGGCGCATACCGAAGCCAGGTTCTGCTTCGTGGGGCACACCCATTCCCCCGCCCGCTGGCAGGAAGCGGACGGCCATGTGCGGTTTTGCCCGCCCGTCGCAGGGGAAGCCCTGCCGTTGCAGCCGCGGGCGATCCTCAACCCCGGCTCGGTAGGGCAGCCGCGCGATGGCGACCCGCGCGCCGCGTATGCCCTTTACGACACCGAAACCCAAACGTGGACGTGGCGACGGGTGCCCTACGACATCGGCGCGGTGCAGCAGCGCATGCGAGCATTGGGGCTTTCCCCTACGAACGTCTTGCGGCTGGCCGTGGGCCGCTAAGTGAGGGATGGCGATGCAAAAGCCTCCTGCTTCTCGTGATGCGTGGCCGTGGTGGCGCTGGTTGCTGGTGGCTGGCGCATTGGTGCTGGCCGAAGTGGCTTTCTTTGTGCTGGTGTTCCGCTCACGCGAAAAGGCTGTTCCCCAGCCCACGGCAACGCCAGCGCCCCTCGCGACGCCGCTGGCCTCGGCTGAGGCCGCCAACGCAGCCGCCGATATGCAGGGCAAGGTGTATAAGGCGCGGGTGGTCGCCATTTTGGAAAGCCGCCCCATCACCTTGGGGGAACATCAGCAGATCTATCAAAAAGCCCGCATCCGTCTTCTGGAAGGCCCCCTGGCAGGCACCGAAATGACGCTGGACTTCGGCCAGCGCCAGACCCTTCCGAGCGATATGCGCCTGCGCGTGGGCGACGAGATTTTGGTCAACGTATTGCGTCGCCCCGATGGCGGGCTGCTGGTGTATTTCGTCGATTTCGTGCGCCTGCGGGCGATGTTCATCCTGTTTCTGGTGTTCTCGTTCTTTACTATTGCCGTCGGTGGATGGAAAGGACTGCGCGGCCTGATCGGCATGGCCTTCAGCTTTGCCGTCATTTTTCTGTTCATCCTGCCGCAAATTCTCCACGGCCACAATCCCGTGGTGGTGACGGTGTTGGGCTCGGCAGTGCTCTTGGGCGTGACCCTTTACCTGATTTATGGCTGGACCCTGAAAACCCACGCTGCCGTGTTGGGCATTTTGGCGGCGCTGGTTATCACCGGCCTGCTGGCGCAATATTTCGTCGTGCTCAGCCGCCTGACCGGCTTCGGGAGCGAAGATGCCCTCTACCTTATCCAGTTCTCGACGGTGCGCATTGACATCCGGGGACTGGTGCTCGCGGGCATGTTGGTCGGTGCTTTGGGCGTGTTGGACGATCTCGCCATTACCCAATCGTCGGTGGTGTTCCAGCTTTACGCCACTGACCCCACGCTTTCGTTTCGGGCGCTCTATCGCCGTGCGATGCAGGTGGGCCGCGACCATGTGGCTGCCACCGTGAACACCTTAGTGTTGGCCTACACGGGCGGGGTACTGCCCATGCTGTTGTTGTTTTACCTCACCAACGAACACCCGCTTCAGGTGCTGAACTATGAATTTGTGGCGCAAGAGATCATCAGCATGATGGTGGGTTCGTTGGGGCTGATCGCCGCCGTGCCCCTGACCAACCTGCTGGCCGTTTCCCTGGCGCATTACCGTGAGCGGCTGGGCGTTGTGGGACGCTATCTGGGGCCGCCCGACCGAGGCGAAGGCCACGCGCATGTGCATTGAGCGCGGGGACGTTCCCGCTGGGTGTTGGAGAACCGAGGAGCGATGAAAACTTTTCTTCGTCACCTGGGGCAGTGGTTTATTCCCGGCCTGGGCATCAAGCGCTGGCTGGGGCTGATTGTGCTCGGTACCACCCTGCTGGGGCTGGGGCTGGCGGTGCTGCTGCTGAATTTTTACCGCACCGCGCCGCAGGCATGGTGGCTGCCGCTGCTCTCGGCGGCAGCGTTACGCTTTTTGCCCCGCTGGGCGCGGGCGGCTATTTTTGGCGCTGCGGGTTTCCTGGCGCTGGGCTGGGGGTTGTGGGGGCTGAGCCGGTCATTGCTGGCTCCCTTTCTGCGGGCCGACAAACCCATTGTCGAAACCCTGGCCGAATACCGCCGCAAAGAACACGGCCCGCATGTGGTCGCCATTGGCGGCGGTCATGGGCTTTCCACCCTGCTGCGCGGCCTGAAGCACTACACGCACAACATCACTGCTGTGGTCACCGTCGCCGACGATGGGGGGTCTTCGGGGCGGCTGCGGCGCAGCCTGGGTATTTTGCCCCCTGGCGACATCCGCAATTGCCTCGCTGCACTTTCCAACGACGAAGCCCTGCTCACCCAGCTTTTTCAATATCGTTTTGCCGATGGCGGCAGCGAACTGGACGGCCATGCCTTTGGCAACCTGTTCATCTCGGCGCTCAGCGCGATCACCGGCAGTTTCGAAGAAGCGGTGGCCGAATCGGGGCGGGTGCTCTCGGTGCATGGGCGGGTGCTGCCTTCCACCCTGCGGCAGGTGCATCTGGCCGCCGAGGTCACCTTGCCCCACGAAACGGCCAGTGTGCAGGTGGTGGGGGAAAGCCGCATCCCCGAGGTGGCGGGGCGCATCCAGCGGGTGTGGCTGGAACCCGATCAGCCGCCGGCCTTCCCCGCGGCGATTCGCGCCATTCTGACCGCCGACATGGTGGTGGTCGGCCCCGGCAGCCTCTACACCAGCATTTTGCCCAACCTGCTGGTGCCCGACATCGCCGCCGCCCTGCGCGCCACCCGCGCTTTGCGGGTGTTCGTGTGCAATGTTGCCACCCAGCCCGGCGAAACCGATGGCTTTTCATGCCAGGACCACCTTGCAGTCATCGAAGCCCACGTCGGGCAAGATTTGTTCGACCTTGTGTTGGTAAACCATGCTTTTGAAGGCACGCTCCCGCCAGGCGTGGCCTGGGTGCGCGTCGAGGAAAACCGCCCTTTGCCCTATCCCATGCACAGCGCGGCGCTTTGCGCCCCCGACGCGCCAGCCCGTCACGACCCCGAAGCCCTCGCTACCAGCCTGATGCGTCTGCTGGAAAGCCGCACCGGCCCGCTCAAAACCTGACGCGCCCCTTTTGGAGCAGACTATGCCTCTCGTTTATCTTGCTTTGGGTTCCAACCTCGGTGACCGGGCTGCACACCTGGAAGCCGCACGGGCGGCGCTGGCCCGCAAGATGACGCTGCGAAAGGTTTCCCGCATTTACGAAACGCCGCCCTGGGGCTATGCCGAGCAACCGGCCTTCCTCAACCAGGTGATCGCTGCAGAAACCGACCTGGGTCCGGAAGCGCTGCTCACCTACCTCAAATATCTGGAAGCCGAACTGGGGCGCAAGCCGTCGTTTCGCTATGGGCCGCGGGTGATCGACCTGGATATTTTGTTCTACGGCAGCCTGGTGCTGGAAACGCCGCATTTGGTCATCCCTCACCCGCGCCTGCATGAACGGGCTTTTGTGCTGGTGCCCCTGGAGGAAATTGCCCCCCGCCTGCGCCACCCCGTGCTGGGCTTGACGGTGGCCGAAATGGTAGCGCAGGTGACCACCACCGGCATCACCGTTTGGGAAGCGTGATAAGGAGGAGAAGTCGTCATGCCAGCCATTCTTGTGCTTCACGGTCCCAATCTCAACCTGCTGGGCACGCGCGAGCCTGAAATTTACGGCACGCTGACCCTCGACGACATCGACCGCCAATTGACAGCCCTGGCCGCCGAGTTGGGCGTGACGGTGCGGGCTTTCCAGAGCAACAGCGAAGGCGCGTTGATTGATGCCTTGCACGATGCCCGCACGTGGGCCGACGGGGTGGTGTTCAACCCCGGCGGCTACACCCATACCTCGGTGGCGCTGCGTGATGCCATCGCCGCGATTGGGCTGCCGGTGGTAGAGGTGCACCTTTCCAACGTCCACGCGCGCGAAGATTTTCGCCGCCGTTCGCTGATTGCGCCGGTGTGTCTGGGCACCATCAGCGGTTTTGGCTGGCAAAGTTACACGCTGGCGCTGCGGGCGCTGGCGGCTTACCTGGCAGAGCATGGCAAACCCGCATGAGCCTGCCCACCGAAGCCGCCTACCCGGTGCCTGCCTGCGAGGTGCAGCGCGAAATTGTGGTCGTCAATTCCCGCTTTATTGCGGCGCTGGCCCCTGCCGCCACCGTCGAAGACGCGCGGGCCTTCATCGCCCGCATTCGCCGGGAATTCCCCGACGCCACGCATCACGTTCCGGCCTACATTGTGGGCGGCGGGGCGAGCGCGGTAGCCCATGCCTCCGACGATGGTGAGCCGGCCGGGTCGGCAGGGCGGCCGGTGCTGGCTGTGCTGCAGGGCAGCGGCCTGGGCGATGTGGTCGTAGTGGTCACTCGCTACTTCGGCGGCACCAAACTGGGCATCGGCGGCCTGGTGCGGGCCTACACCCAGGCCGCGCAAAGCGTGGTGATGGCCGTGCCGCGGGCCCGCAAAGTGCTCAGCCATACGGCAATGTTGGGGCTGCCCTATCACTACCTGGAGCAGGTAAGACGCTTGACCGCCCGGCACAGCGGCGCCGTGTTGGATGAAGCCTTCGCGGCAGAAGTTACCCTCACCCTGCGTTTTCCCGTGGCGGCCTTTGCCGCGTTTCAAGCCGCACTGCGCGAACTTTCCGCCGGGCAGTTGGAAGCCGTGGTGCTGGAAACCGGCATGGTACGCCTGCCGCCGCCCGACCTGAGCCCGTGTGAAACG
>CAYYRG010000058.1:6934-8781 GCA_964474015.1 uncultured Anaerolineaceae bacterium
CTCAGGAATTCCGCCTTGTGTTGATGCCGCCCGCTGCGGGCGCGTGGAACATGGCCGTGGATGAAGCCGTGCTGGAGGCCGTGGGGCGCGGGGAAGCCCCCCCCACCTTGCGGCTCTATGCCTGGTCGCCGCCGTGTCTTTCATTGGGGCGCCACCAGCCTGCCAACGACGTCGACCAGAAGCGCCTGGCTTCCCGTGGCTGGGGATGGGTGCGGCGGCCTACCGGTGGCCGGGCAATTTTGCACACCGATGAACTGACCTATGCCCTCATTGCCCCCACCGACCACCCGCTGATGCGCGGCGGGGTGTTGCCCAGTTACCGCCGCATTGCTGCGGGCCTGTTGGAAGCCCTGCGCCTGCTGGGCGTGGCTGCCCGCATGGAAGGTGAACGCGCGCCCGAAAAACAACCCGCGCCGGTGTGCTTCGAGACGCCGTCCAGTTACGAAATCACGGTGGGAGGGCGAAAACTTCTGGGCAGCGCCCAGGCGCGCCGACACGGGGCGGTGCTGCAGCACGGCAGCCTGCCGTTGTGGGGCGATTTGGGCCGCATTGCCGATGTCCTGCGTTTTCCCGATGAGCACGCGCGGGAAGCCGCGCGTGCGGCTGTGCGGCGGCGGGCTATCACGGCTTCCGAGGCCGCGGGCCGCACAGTGAAATGGTGGGAAGCCGCCGATGCCTTCCGCCGCGGCCTGGCCGCCGCGTTGGGGCTGCATTTTGCCTTTGGCGTGCTCACCGAGGGGGAACTGGCGCGCGTGGAGGCGCTCCTTCGCCGCTGACCCTCTCTGCGGATAATCTGCCCGGCATTGCGCGCTTCGGCCTGGCTGCCGTGCCGAGCGAACGCGCGAGCACCGCGCTCGGGGGCGTTCCGCTCAGCCCGGCGCGCCGTCCCCCACTTCGGGTTTTCTAACAAAACGCTTATCTTTCGTTTGCGTTTTTCTTACATTGCCGCGGTAGGTTAAGGGCAGAGTCAAACAGGCAAAACCCTTTCAGCAGGAGGTGAGCTATGGCTGAACTCGTGCGGTGGGATCCCTTCCGTGAGGTGGTTTCGCTGCGGGAAGCAATGGATCGCCTCCTCGACGAAGCCTTCACCCGGCCGCTCTCGCTGAGCCTGGGCGAAAATCTGGCCTGGATGCCGCAAATTGACATGTACCAGACCGAGGACGAAGTGGTCGTCAAGGCCACCGTGCCCGGCGTCAAACCGGAAGACCTCCACATCACCATTACGGGCGACGTGCTGACCATTCGCGGCGAAGTCAAGCAGGAAGAGGAAATCAAAGACGCCACCTATCACATCCGCGAACGCCGCTACGGCACTTTCTCCCGCTCGTTGCCGCTGCCGGTGCCGGTACTGACCGACAAAGCCAAAGCCGAATTCGAGAACGGCGTCCTGACCCTGACGCTGCCCAAGGCCGAAGAAGTGCGGCCAAAGACCATCGAGGTGAAGGCGAAGAAATAACCTCAAAATTCCCCTTCAGCGGCAAGGTCGGGGCAAACCAACGCCCCGACCTTCGTTTGCCATCACGGAGCGAGCCATGCCAGCCTATACCTTCCGTTGTCGCGTATGCGGCGAGGTTTTCACCCGCCGTTACGGTTTCCACGAAGATCTAAGCGCCGTCACCTGCCCACAGGGCCACCACGAAGTGGAGCGTATCTTTGCGCCCCCGGCGGTGGTCTTCAAGGGCAGCGGCTTCTACATCACCGACCACCGGCGCGGAAGCGAAAAGAGCAAATCCCCCACGAGCAAGACGACGTCCGCTTCCCAACAGGCGGCGACGGCCACGGCCACCTGACGCCGCCTCATTCCCCAACCGGTTTTCTTCCCCGGGGCAGGGTGTCAACCTGCCCCG
>CAYYRG010000059.1:0-8642 GCA_964474015.1 uncultured Anaerolineaceae bacterium
AGCGACGGCACCGTGGTGAAGTTCAAGGCCGTCTCTTACGACGACGAAAGCAGCGGCGACAAGGTGCAACAGCTCTACACCCGCCTGGTCACCAAAGACAAAGCCGACTTCCTCATCAGCCCTTACTCCAGCGGTCTGACGGCCTCGGCTGCCATCATCTCCGAGCAGTACGGCAAGATCATGCTGGCGACTGGCGCCGCGTCGGATTCCATCTTCCAAAAAGGCTATGAGCGGGTTTACCAGCTCTACACCCCCGCCAGCCACTACCTGACCGGCGCAGTGGACTTGCTGCAAAGCCTCGACCCCAACCTCAAGAAAGTCGCTTTCGTGTACGAAAACAGCAAGTTCTCCACCGCGGTGGTGAAAGCCGCCAAAGAATACGCCGAGCAGAAAGGCTATGACGTGGTGATGTTCGAAGGCTACGACAAGGGCACCACCGACTTCGGCGCTTTCATCAATAAGATCCAAGACAGCGGCGCTCAGGCTGTCATGGGCGGCGGCCACTTCCAGGACGGCTCGACCTTAGCCCGCCAGCTCTATGAAAAGAAGCTGGACATCAAATACCTCGCCCTGCTGGTTGCTCCGCCCGACCCGAGCTTCGCCGACCTGGGCGATGCCGCCCTCGGTGTGGTCGGCCCCAGCCAGTGGGAAGCCAGCGCCAACTACTCGCCTGAATCGGCCAAGGCCGCCGGCCTGGCCTGGTTCGGCCCCACCAGCGCCGAATTCGTCAAAGCCTACAAGGCCGCGTACAACGAGGACCCCGACTACCACTCGGCAGGCGGTTACGCGGCCGGCCTGGTGCTGCAGAAGGCTATCGAAGACGCTGGCTCCATCGACGCGGACAAAGTCAAAGCCGCTCTCGACAAGATGGACATCCTGACCTTCTTCGGTCACATCAAATTCGACACCGGTGATTCGCACGGCCTGCAAATCGGCCATGAGATGATCTACATCCAGTGGCAGAAGAAAGACGGCAAACTGGTGAAAGAGGTGGTCTGGCCGAAAGAAGGCGCAACGGCCGCGCCCCTTTACCCCCTGCAACACTAAACGCTTGACCCGCCTGAGCCTCCCCCAGAGGGTGCCTTCCCTCTGAGGGAGGCTTTTTATCCCCATCCCATCCCCCTTGCGGAGAACACTTTATGATGGATGCATTGCTTCGTTCCCTCATCGACGGCTTGCTTTTAGGGTTCGTGTATGGCATCGCCGCCATGGGGCTGACGCTGATCTGGGGCGTGATGAACGTCATCAACCTGTCCCACGGTTCCTTGATTGCGTTGGGGATGTTCAGCGTGTATTACCTCTTCGTCGGCCTGGGCGTGCATCCCTACCTTGCCCTGGTGCTGACGGCTTTCCTGGGGCTGATTTTCGGCATCATCATTTACTTCATTGCCGTCCACCGAGTCATCGACGCGCCAGAGCTATCCACACTGCTGGCGACCTATGCGGTCAACATGGTGATTTTGGGTGTCGGCACCGCCGTTTTCACCACAACGCCGCGCAACATCCCCCTTGACCTGGGCAGTATTCAATTTGGTGTGACCGTGGTGACCACCACCCGCCTCATTGCAGCCCTGGTTGCTACCTTCGTGGCCGTAGGGCTGTTTCTTTTTCTCAAATACAGCCGCCCGGGGCGCTATATTCGCGCCGTGACCGACAACCGTGATGCGGCGGAAATCGTGGGCGTGCCCTCAGCGCAAATTCTGGCGCTCACCTTCGGCCTGGGCACATTGCTGGCAGCCATTTCGGGCGGCCTGATTGCCACTTTCTTCCCCTTCACCATCCTTTCAGGCGGAAGTTATGAGCTCAAAAGCTTCGTCATCGGCGTGTTGGGCGGCCTGGGGAACCCGGTCGGTTCACTGTTCGGCGGCCTGATTTTGGGTGTGATTGAAGGGCTGGTGCCTATGGCCATGCCCACCACGTGGACGCCGGTGCTGGAATTCGTGCTCTTCGTGCTCATCCTGCTCGTCAAACCCAACGGCCTGTTTGGAGGGGAAGAATGAGCGAAAAACTCCGCCAACATGCAAGCCTGTGGCTCAGCCTTGCGGTGGTTCTCGCCATCGGGCTGTGGCCCATCATCACCGGAGACGCCCTCAACCGCGAAACGGCCTTCACCGTATTGAGCGCGGTAGCGCTGGCTTCCAGTCTGAACATTCTTTTGGGCTATACCGGCTACGTCAGTTTCGGCCACGTCGTGTTCTTTGGCTTCGGTGGCTATGTGGGCTTTTACACCATCAACGTCTTAGGTTGGAACCTCTGGATGGCCTTGCTGGCTGGCGGCTTTGCTGCCGGGCTGCTGGCCTATCTGCTGGGCGTTGGCATCCTGCGGCTGCGGGGAGCCTACTTCGCCTTGGCCACCATCGGCGTCAACGAAGCCGTCAGTGCCTTCATCAACAACTTCCAGCCTTTTGGCGGCCCTACCGGCATGACGCTCAACTTCAAAGTCTACAAAGCCTACGGCGGAGCCATGCACGCCCTGGAACTGGTGTTCTATATCATGATTGGCCTGACACTGCTGGTCACCGTGATCAGTTACTGGGTGCGCACTTCCAAATTTGGGTTAGGGTTGCTTGCCATTCGGGAAGACGAAGATGCCGCCGAAGTCATGGGCGTGATGACCCCCGCGGCCAAAAACTGGGCTTTTGTGCTCTCGGCCATCATTCCAGGGATGGTGGGGGCGCTTTACTTCTTCAAAAACGGCACCATCGAGCCGGGGTTAGCCTTCCCGCTGCGCACTTCCATTGAGATGATCGTGATGATCATGCTGGGCGGTCAAGGCACGGTGCTGGGGCCAATCGTCGGTGCTGGAGGTTACGAAACCCTGCGCGACTACCTGCTGGTGAGCCCCCTCTTCAAAAACCTGCAACTTGCCATTTCCGGCGTGCTGTTGCTGCTCATCGTGCTTTTCATCCCGCGCGGGCTGGTCGGCTGGCTGCGCCAACGCTACGCTAAGGTTCGGAGGTGGTTGATATGATTCTCCAAGTTCAGGGCGTCACCAAACGCTTCGGCGGCCTCCAGGCGCTGACGCAAGTGACCTTCGACTTGCCAGAGGGGCAAATTCTCGGCTTGATCGGCCCCAACGGCGCAGGGAAAACCACCCTCTTCAACGTGATCGACGGCGTGTACAAACCCGAAGAGGGACGCATCATCTTCGACGGCCACGACGTCACCGGCAAGAAGCCTTACCACCTGGCCCGACTGGGGCTGGCGCGCACTCACCAGATCGTGCGCCCGCTCAACGAGCTGAGCGTGCGGGAAAACGTCATGGTCGGGGCCTGCTTCGGCCACGCCAACGCCAACCTCAAAAAGGCAGCCGCCATCGCCGACGAAGTGATGGAATTCGTCGGGCTGGCCGAAAAAGCCGAGCAACTTGCCGGAAGCCTGAACGTGGCCCAAAAGAAACGCCTGGAAATGGCCCGGGCGATTGCTTCCCACCCCAAGTTGTTGCTGCTGGATGAAGTGCTGGCCGGCCTCAACCCTTCGGAAATCGCCAAAATGGTGGAGACGGTCAAAGCCATCCGCGATCGCGGCATCACCATCATTATGATCGAGCACGTCATGAGCGCCATCATGAACGTCTCCGACCGCATCCTCGTGCTGGACTTCGGCAAACTGATCGCCGAAGGCACCCCCGAGGAAATTGCCAACAACGAGCGGGTCATCCAGGCTTATCTGGGCGACCCGAAACTCGCCGAGCGCCTGTTGCAAGGCAACTGAGCAACCCACACAACGAGGGAATGCGTATGGCTATTCTGGAACTGCGCGATGTAACTTCCGGCTACGGCGAAGTGCAAATTCTCTGGGGCATCACCCTGGCCCTGCAAGAGAGCAGCATGACCTCGCTGGTCGGCGCCAACGGGGCAGGCAAGACCACCCTGCTGCGCACCATCATGGGCCTCAACCGACCATGGCAGGGGCAGGTCATCTTCGAAGGCGAAGACGTCAGCAAACTGCCGCCCCACGCCAAAGCCGACCGCGGGCTGATCTTAGTGCCCGAAGGACGCCAGCTCTTCACCCACATGACGGTGCTGGAAAACCTGGCGATGGGTGCTTCCCCCAAACGCGCCCGCGCCGATTACAAACGCAACCTGGAACTCGTGTTCGAGATGTTCCCCCGCTTGAAAGACCGCCAGAACCAGAAAGCGGGCACCATGAGCGGCGGCGAACAGCAGATGCTGGCCGTAGCGCGAGGCATCATGGCCTCGCCCAAAGTGCTGATGATCGACGAACTCTCCCTGGGGCTGGCGCCCTTCCTGGTGCTGCAACTTTTCGAAAGCCTCAAAAAACTGCGAGAAACCGGCATCACCGTGCTGCTGGTGGAACAAAACGTCCAAATGGCGCTGGCCGTGACCGATTACGCCTACGTGCTTGCCGAAGGGCGCATCGAAATTGAAGGGCCTTCCCGCACAGTAGCCAGCAACCCCGACGTGCAAAAAGCCTACCTCGGCCTGTAAAAAGGCCACATATTATTTGTGTCACTTTTCACAACTTGACTTGTGCGGTACACTGTAAGTAGAAACCACCGTCCACACCGCTTTGGCGGTCTGCATCTTTCAGGAGGTCAACCATGCTCGTCGGCGATCGTATGTCTCACCCTGTCATCACCATTCCCCCCGACATGCCGGTAGTCGATGCCCTCAACCTCATGCGGGTGGAACATATCCGCCGCACCCCCGTGGTCGACGAAAAGGGCAAACTCGTCGGTATCGTCTCAGACAAAGACCTGCTCAATGCCTCCCCCTCGGCAGCCACGACGCTGAGCGTTTGGGAAATCAACTACCTGCTTAGCAAGATCACCGTCGGCGATGTGATGACCAAAGACGTGGTCACCATCACCGAAGACACCCCCATCGAAGAAGCCGCCCGCATCATGGCCGACAACAAAATCGGCGGCCTGCCTGTCGTGCGCGACGGCAAAGTGGTGGGCATCATCACTGAAACCGACCTGTTCAAGATTTTGCTGGAAATGATGGGCGCGCGCGCCCCCGGCGTGCGGGTATCCATTTTGGTGCCCAATGTGCGCGGTGAACTGGCGCTCATTACCAAAGCCATTGCCGAGGCCGGCGGCTATATCATCTCGTTAGGCACATTCTCGGGCGAAGACACTTCCAACGCCCTGCTGACCATCAAACTGCAAGGGTTGACGGAAGACGAAGTGCGCGAAGCCTTGAAAGGGATGGTCGAAAAATTTGAGGATATCCGCACGATGCCCGCAGCCTGATCTCGGCTTGCCCTACCCAAACGCACAAACGCCTGCATACACTATGCAGGCGTTTCGCTTTTTTCAGCGAGTGTTGCAGAACAGCGAAGGCGACACCTCTATTCAGGTGCTCCCCACGCTCCAGAAATGCTACCCCGTCTAAAAATCACGTTCCACAATGTAATCGGCCACCGCCGCCAGGGCTGCCCGTTGTGCGCCTTCCGGCATATCGCTCAGCGCCACGACTGCGCTGCGAGCAAAGCGGCGGGCATCTTCGGCAGCCTGGGCAATGGCGCCGCTGGTGCGAATGCGGTCAATGAGCGCGTCCATCCGCTCTGTGGGCAACGTCTGGCCTTCCAGGATGCTGTGCAGGTCTTCATCTTCGGGGTGGGCTTCCAGATAGCAGAGAGTGGGCATGGTAATCAGCCCGTGGCGCAAGTCACTGCCAACGGGTTTGCCCAACCGCGCCTGGTCGCCGGTGAAATCCAGAATATCGTCCACAATCTGATAGGCAATGCCCAGGTCATGGCCGTAGCGGCGCATGGCTGCCATCGCGTCTTCCCCTACCCCGCTCAGGCGGGCCGGCGCCACGGTGGCCAGCACAAACATCGAGGCCGTTTTGGCGTAAATGCGGCGGTAATAGGCTTCCCGGTCGGCCAGGCCGGGGCCGTCGAAGAGCTGGGTAATTTCGCCATCGACGATAATAGCCAGGGTTTCGGCAAACAGTTGCATCACTTCCACCGAGCCAGCAAGGGCAGCAAGCCGTGCAGCACGGGCAAACATGAAATCGCCCGTGAGCACCGTGGCCGCAGGCGACCAATGGGCATTCAGGGTGGGAATGCCGCGGCGCAAGAGAGCGCCATCGATCAGGTCGTCGTGTACCAAAGTGGCAGTGTGCAACAATTCAATGGCAGCCGCCAGGGTGAGCAGCCGCTCACGCTCCGCGCCCAACATTTCCCCCGTCAGCAACACCAGCGCCGGGCGCAAGCGCTTGCCGCCCGCGGAAAGCAAATGTTGCAATGCCGCATCCAGGTCATGGTGATGTTCGGCAGCCTGCTGACGCATCAGGGCTTCCACCGCCTGCAGGCTTTCTTGTACCGGTTCGAGAAAAGATACCGTGGTCAAACGACGTCTCTCCACTGAAAAAGTTGGCGTGCATTCCGTGAGGTTGCTGCTGCAACCTCTTCAAAGGTCAGGCCCTGCACCTCGGCCAGGCGCGCAGCCACCAGGCGAACGTAAGCCGGTTCGTTACGGCGGCCGCGATGTGGATGCGGGGCCAGAAAAGGCGCATCGGTTTCAAGCAGCAGGGCTTGCAAAGGCAAAGCGGCAACCACTTTCCGCCGTTCAGGGGCGTTCTTGAAGGTCAAGGGACCGCCAATGCCCAAGCGGAACCCCAGGGCAATGGCATCTTCCCCTTCGGCCACGCTGCCGCCGAAGGCGTGCCACACGCCCGGACGCTCGGCCAGGGGGTTGCCCTCTTCCCGCAAGTCGTCGACCCACTCTCGCAAAATACCGAACAGATCGGCAGTGGCTTCCCGATTGTGCAGGCTGACCGGAAGCCCCAGTTCGGCGGCCAGATCCAGTTGCTGGCGGAGCACATGCCATTGCAGCGGGCGCGGCGTGCGGTCGCGGTAGTAATCCAGCCCGATTTCGCCAATGGCGACCACTTTTGGGGAAGCCGCCAGCGCCCGCAGGGCTTCCAGGGTGCGCTCGCCTTCCCACGCCCGCGCGGCATCGTTGGGGTGCACGCCTACCGCGGCGTAAATGCCCTCGTGGGCTTCGGCCAGGGCAACCGTCGCGCGCGAGGAAGCCACATCCACGCCCAGGCTGAGCATCACCTCCACGCCGTTGCGGCGAGCGCGGGCAATCACCTCCGCCCGGTCTTCGTCGAAGGCATCGAAGTACAGGTGGCAATGGCTGTCGACCAGCATCGTCGGGCGCTGCCTGCTAATCTTTCAACCCGGCAATGCGCAGGCCATCTTCCAGAATGGGCCGCACGCGGTCGGCTTCGGTGGTTTCGCAATACACCCGCAGCAACGGCTCGGTGCCGGAAAAGCGGATCAGCAGCCAGCCGCCATCTTCCAGCAGGAACTGATAGCCGTCGATGGTGCGGAAACCGGTAACCTTCAGACCGCCGATGGTTTCGGGCTTCGCGTTGCGCACGCGTTCCTCGATGGGGTGGCGGTCGCCAGTGAAGGGCGTGTCGATGCGGTCGTAGTACGACGGCCCGACTTCCCGGAAGATGAGTTCCACCAGTTCCGCGGGCTTGCGGTTGAGTTTCACCATCATGTCGAGGATGTAAAGCCCCGCGAGGATGCCGTCGCGCTCCGGCACGTTGCCCCGGAAGGCGTAGCCGCCGGATTCTTCACCGCCGATAAGGGCGTTCACTTCCAGCATCTTGGGGGCAACATACTTGAAGCCCACGCCGGTTTCGTACACCGGCACGCCGTAACGCTTGCCGAGTTTGTTGAGCAAGGTGGTGGTGGAAATCGTCTTCACGATGGGCCCCCGCTGGCCGCGCACTTCCAGCAGGTAGTAGGCCAGCAGGGCATAGACCCGCAGCTGGTTGACAAACTGGCCGTGTTCGTCGCCCACGCCCAGGCGGTCGGCGTCGCCATCGGTGATGAGCAACACATCCGCGCCGCGCTTCACGGTTTCCCGCAAGCCCACATCAATGTTGGGCGGGATAGGCTCCGGGCGCTTCATCTCGGGGAAGATGGGATTGCGGACGTTGTGGATTTCTTCCACCACGGTCTTGCCGCCCTCCAGCAGACGGGTAAACCAGCCCGCGCCGTTCCCCCACATGGGGTCGACCAGCACCTTGAAGCCCGCGGATTTGATGTGCTCCAGATCGACCAGGGTTTTGATGTGCTCGATGTAGGCCGGCGCGGGGTCGAAGCGCACCACCAGGCCCCTGGCTTCAGCCTCGGCAATGGGAATCCGCTGCACACCGCCTTCGTCCGCGGGGATGAGCGCCTCGATGCGCTTCAGGCCCTCAGGCGCAATCGCGCCGCCGTGCTCGTCGCGCACCTTGAAGCCGTTGTCGGTGGGCGGGTTATGGGAAGCCGTGATGTTGACCGCGCCCGCTGCGCCCTTGTTCACCACCGAATAGGAAATCACCGGTGTGGGCGTGGCGCCGTCGGTGAGGTACACCCGCAGGCCGTTGGCCGCCAGCACCTCGGCCACTGCGGCGGCAAAGTTTTCAGAATGAAAACGCTTGTCGTGCCCCACGACCACCCATTCGCCTTGCTTGCCTTCTTCCAGCAAATAGCGGGCAAAGCCCTGCGCTGCCCGCCGCACGTTTGCAAAAGTATAGTCCTCGGCTATGCGTCCCCGCCAGCCGTCGGTGCCGAATTTGATCTTCCCGGCCATGTGCTCCTCCTGGTTTTGTGTGTCCACAATTATAACAGAAGACAGCCGCCGATGCTCTGGCGTTCTGCATTTC
>CAYYRG010000060.1:0-8531 GCA_964474015.1 uncultured Anaerolineaceae bacterium
CCTGGACGGCGAAGTGCTCACCGACCCCCACGCGCCCTTCCCACACCCCGGCGTGCTGCGCGTCGGCAAGCGCAAATTCGTGCGCGTGGTGGCATAACAATTTAGCCGCACCATCGCTCTCGCCGAAACACTTGACATCGCGCTTGGCGAGCCTTACAATTTATTCGGAATTTTCGGAGCACGGACAATGGCTTCCGCAACACAACGCCCCCTGACCCGCCGCCAGCAGGAATTCCTGAGCCGCTTCCTCGACCTCTACAAAGAGGCGCAGGAACCTGTTCACTATACCGAAGTGGCCCAGCGGCTGGGCATCGGCAAAGTGACGGCTTATGAAATGCTGCGCCTGCTGGAAGAGCGCGGCCTGGCGCGTTCGGAATTCCGCCTGCCGGAAGGCAAACGCGGCCCCGGCCGCGCCAGCGTGGTTTTTGCCCCCACGCCCCAGGCCGATCGGGCGCTGGCCCAACTCGCCGGCCCCATGGCTGAAACCGAAGATTGGGAAGCCATCAAGGCGCAGATCCTCGCGCGGCTGCGCGCCAGCGAATCCGGCGATTATGAAACCCTGCTGGCCGACCTGCTGGCGCGCCTGCCCGAGCGCCGTCGCCCGCTGCTCTACATGGCGGAACTCACGACCGCCATCCTGCTCGCCCTCCGCACATGGCTGGAGGGGATGCGCGGCAGGCGCCTGCGCCGTCGCCTTTTGCGCCTTGGGCTGCCCGGCGAACCCGGCCTGAGCGCATTGACCGGCCTCAGCCTCGCACTGGAAGTCGCCGAACGCGTCAACCGCCGCCTGGCCAGCGCTATCTTGCGCGAATCAGACCGATACCAGCGCACATTGCAAACTCTCTCGGAAGAAAACCGGCGCTCGCTGGCAGCCTTCGCGCGTGAGGTGGTGCGGCAAATTTGCAGCGAAAGTGAAGAGGCCACTGACGCAGATGCCGCGACGCCGCGCCAGAGCAACTCAGCCGCCGAATAGCCTCGAAGAGTGCAAGAACGCCTCTTTTTTTACGGCTTATTTTCGTTTCTTTCGGATACCCCCATCCACGCAAGGAGGTTCACCATGTTCAAATCCCTCGCACGTTTCGTCACCCGCCACAAAGTCGCCATCGTGGTTTTCTGGTTGGCGGTAGCGGCCGCGATGGTGCTTTGGGCACCACCGCTCTCCAAAGTCGGTATCAGCAACGAATCCGACTTTCTGCCAAAAGACTCCCCCTCGCTACGCGCGCAAAAAGTGCTGGAACGGGAATTCCCCAAGATGGCCTCGGGAGGCGACACCTTAGTGGTGCTGGCCAACCCCCACGGCCTCAACGATGCCGACCGCGCTTACGCCAAAGCCCTCGCTGCCTGGCTGCAGCGCGACCCCGACGTTCAGCAAGTGACCACCGTGTTCAACCATCCTGAAATGAAGCCCATCTTGCTGAGCAGCGACGGCCAGGCCATGCTCATGCAAGTGGACTTGAAGTCGCAGCCTTACAGCGATGAAGCCAACCTGACCGTTGACCGGATTCGCGCCCACATTCAACAAACCCACCCTGCCGACCTCACCGTCCACCTCACAGGGCAAACGCCCATCGGGCGCGACCTGATGCACCACATTCTCAAAAGCGTCGACAGCACCACCTGGGCGACCATCCTGCTGGTAATTGTGGTGCTTTTGCTGGTCTATCGTGCGCCGATTGCCGCAGGGGTGCCGCTGGTCACCATTGGCGTGGCTTACCTCACCAGCCGCGGCATTTTGGGCTATCTTGCCAAGGCCAACATCATGAAAGCTTCCACCATGATGGACGCTTTCCTGGTGGTGCTGATTTTCGGCGTCGGCACCGATTACGCCCTCTTCCTCATCTCGCGATACCGCGAGGAAGTCGCTCGCCGTCCCAACCATGACCGCGAGGAAGCCGACCGTGAAACCGTCACCCGCATTGCGCCGGTGCTCACGGCCAGCGCCGCCACCGTGGTCATCGGCACGTTGAGCATGATGGTGGCCCGTTTCGGCATGACCCGCACCCAGGGCCCGGCGATGGCGCTTGCAGTGGCCATGGCATGGCTGGCTTCCATCACCCTCACCCCGGCATTGCTTTCCCTCTTGGGCGCTTACCTCTTCTGGCCCTTCCACCAGAAAATTCGCGACCAGCAAACCGAGCACCGCTCCCCCTTCTGGGAACGCGTGGCCCACGCCATTACCGCCAAACCTGGCCTGATTGCCGTGGTGACCACCGTGGTGCTGTTACTGCCTTACATTCTGCTGCCACAAATGAACCGCTCGTTCGACATCTTGAACGAAATCCCCGCCAGCGCCGATTCGCGGCAGGGCTTCGAACTCATCAAAGCGCACTTCAACACCGGCGAGATGATGCCCATCATCGTGGTGCTGGATGGCGACGATGATCTGCGCTCACCGCAGGGGCTGGAACGCATCGCCGCGGTAAACCAGGCCCTGGCGCAAATCGATGGCGTGGCCAAAGTGCGCAGCGTGGTGCATCCCACCGGCGGCGAACAGCCGCAACTGGAAAAAGCCCTGCTTGCCCCCGAGCAGCTCCGCACCCTCGCTACCAGCCTGCAACAGGGGTTCCAGGCCAGCCCGCAGGCGCTGGCCCAGGCCCAAGGCGATCCCGCCGCGGCCCTGCATACCCTGGAAGCCTACCTCGACGACCTCGGAAAGGCCTTCCCCCAGGCTGCCCAACAACCGGCATACGCCGACGCCCGCCAGCGGCTCAAAGACCTGCGCGCTCTGCTGGACAACCTGCTGCAAGGGCTGCAGGTCAGCACCCAGTTGAACTTGCTCGCCCAAAACATGGAAAGCCTGAAACCTGGCGCTTCCACCGCGAACGCCGCTGAAGGCCTGCAAGGGCTCAAGACCTATCTGCAAGCCCTGGCGCAGGCTTACCCTGAAGTCAAAAACGATCCTGGCTACCAGCAGGCCCTGGGCGCCCTTGCCGTGCTTCAGCAGGGTATAGCGCAGGCCGAGAAAATGCAACAGGCAGATGCCCAGCTGGCGATGCTTTCCCAGGCTTTAGGCCAAACGGCTGCCCGGCTCGACGATCCCACGGCCCTGCAAACCCTGTTCGCTTCGCCGGGTCAACAAACCGCGAGCCCCCTCGCGCTGGTCGGCGGCTATCTGGCCGCGTTAGGCAAAGCCTACCCGCAAATTCAGGCTCAGCCCGCCTACGCCGATGCCCTCAACCGCCTGCAGGCCATCCAGGCCCTTCAACAAACGTGGCAACAGGGCCAGGCGGAAGGCCGCACGCCCTCGCCCCAGCAGGCCCAACAAGCGGCGGCTTCCCTGCAAACCGCCTTGCAGGGCTTGAGCCAAGACCTCGCCACGCTTGCACAAACCTTCGGCGGGAAACCCGCCCCCTTCACTTATCCCCCGCTGATGCAACTCCCTGCTGCCCAGCAGCAACTTCAGGCGCTGCAGCAAGCCGCCGCGACCCTGAAAACCGGCATTCAGACGCTGGCGAAGCGCTTCGAGGGGCGCGACGCCCGCTTCGTGCCGCCCGCCCTGCCCGGCATGAACAACGCCGCCACCCAACAAGCCATCGCCGCGCTGGAAACGGACGTCAAGGCACTCACCCACGACCTCAACGCCTTAGCCGATGCGCTGCCCGCCCATGCTTACTTCCTCCCCAACGCGCTCGTCGAGCAGCAACCCGAAGCGGGCACCCTGCTCAGCACCTTCCTGAACCAGAATGACCACGCCGCGCAAATTCAAGTGCTGGTGAAAGGCGACCCCTATAGCGAGCAAGCCCTCGAAACCGCGGGGCGCATCCGCACCGTGGCACAACAAGCCGCCCAGGCCCACGGGTTACAAGCCCACGTCACCGGCCCCATCATGCAGGTTTACGACATCCGCGCTATCGTCAACGAAGACTTCCCCAAAGTGATGGCCGCGACCACCGCGGGGGTGCTGCTGGTGTTCATCATCCTGCTGGGCAGTTTGGTGGCGCCGCTCTACCTCATCCTCACCGTACTCCTTTCCTACGGCAGCACGATGGGGCTGAGCGTGCTCGTCTTCCAAAAACTGATGGGCGCGCCGGGGGTCAACTACTCCATCCCCGTGGTCATCTTCACCTTGCTGGTCGCCCTGGGCGCCGACTACAACATCTTCCTGACTTCGCGCCTGTGGGAAGAAGCCGAAAAGCGCGGCAGCGTGCGAGAAGGCGTGCTGCGCGCGTCGGCTTACACCGGCGGGGTCATCACCTCGGCGGGCATCATCCTGGCAGGCACGTTTGGGGCGCTAATGACTTCGTCCATCACCAGCCTCTTCCAGATTGGGGCTGCCATTGCCATGGGCGTGCTGTTAGACACCTTCATTGTGCGCGCGGTGTTAGTGCCTTCCATCGCGGCTGTGCTTGGCCGCTGGAACTGGTGGCCGGCCAAACACCCCATCGGCCACGGCGGGCTGTTCCGCCTGCTGGCTGAGCGTATCAGGCGCAAAGCCTGACCCTTCCTCGTGCGGGCTACCCCGTGGCGTAGGGGCGCGGCGAGGCTGCGCCCCTACGCGCGTGCAGGCCCCGCCCGTGTCCGCGCGGCCAGGGGAGCACGGGGGCAAAAGCAAACATGCCGACGAAAATCTCGCCGCCGCGAGCACAAGCAACACGCTTTCAAACCTTGACGCCGCTGCCGTGCAGGCGGTACAATCAGCGCATATCATACGAATAATTCAATTGATATGAGGATTTCCGCGTGACCCTCTGGGAGCAATTCCCGTTTCTGGAATATCTTGCCAGTCAGGCCGTCCAAAACAGCAACGGCCACCACCTTCCCCCCCTCAAAGAAGCAGGGAAAGCCTTGGGGTGGAGCATTACCCGCGTGCGAGAAGAGCTTGCCGTCGCCAAGGCGCTGGGCTTCGTCGAGGCTCGCCCGCGGGTTGGGCTACGCCGCCTGCCTTACACCTTCACCCCGGCCGTCTCACTGAGCCTGCATTACGCCCTCCACTTGAACCAGGAAAAATACTTCCAGCAATTTGCCGACCTGCGGAAGAAAATCGAAGCCGCCTACTTTCACAACGCCGCCCGCCTGCTCACCGCCGAAGACAAAGAGCACCTCAAAGCCCTGGTCGCCACCGCGTGGGAGCAATTGCGCGGCAACCCCATTCACATCCCCCACGCCGAGCATCGCGACCTCCACCTCACCATTTACCGCCGCCTGAACAACGCCTTCGTGCAGGGCATTTTGGAAGCCTACTGGGAAGCCTACGAAGCCATCGGCTACAACCGTTATACCGATTACACCTACCTGAGCAAAGTGTGGGAATACCACCAACGCATCGTAGAAGCCATCTGCGCAGGAGATTACGACCGCGGCTACCAGGCGTTGCTGGAACACACCGAGCTGCTCTACCATCGCCCTCTTGAAGGGCAATCTTCCACCGCGTAGAATTTCCGGCTCTGCCGGCAAAAATTTAAGGAGAGATGAGGTTATGGCCAAACAAACGCAACCAGCCTCCCAAGAAGGTGCTGTGGTGAACGACTTCTCGATCACCGTCAGCACCATCAACGGCACAGGAAGCCAGACTTCCAACCTGACCATCATGCGTGCCATCTTCAAGATGGGCATTCCGGTGCAGGGGAAGAACATCTTCCCGTCCAACATCCAGGGCATGCCCACGTGGTACACCATTCGCATCAGCAAAGAGGGCTTCCTGGCCCGGCGCGAAGAGCACGAGATCGTGGTAGCGATGAACCCCGCCACCATCAAAGACGACATTGAAGACGTCGTGCCCGGCGGCGTTCTTTTCTATGCCGACCACCTGAAACTCCCCATCGAGCGCGATGACATCACCATGTACCCCATGCCGGTGAAAAAACTGGCGCGGTCGTCGGGCGCGCCCACCAAACTGCGCGATTATGTCGCCAACATGGTCTATGTGGGCGTGCTGGCTGAAATGATCGGCATCGACATGGAAAAAATCCGCGCCGCCCTCGATTTCCACTTCAAAGGCAAGGAAGGCCCCATCAGCCTCAACATGGGGGTGGTCGAAGCCGCCGCAGCGTGGGCAAAGGAAAACCTCACCAAGAGCGACCCCTACCGTCTCGAGCCAATGAACGCCACCGACGGCTACATCATGGCCGATGGCAACACCGCAGCCGCCCTGGGCGCGCTTTACGGCGGCGTGCAGTTTGTGGGCTGGTACCCCATTACGCCGGCAACCAGTCTGGTGGAATCTATGAATCAATACATCCCCAAACTGCGCAAAGACCCGAAGACCGGCAAGAACACCGTGGTCGTGGTGCAGGCCGAGGATGAACTTGCCGCGGCAGGCATGACCATCGGCGCCGGATGGGCTGGCTTGCGTTCCATGACCTCGACTTCCGGGGCGGGCATCAGCCTGATGGGTGAATTCCTGGGGCTGGCCTATTACGCCGAAGTGCCCATCGTGGTGTGGGACGTGCAGCGCGGCGCCCCCAGCACCGGCCTGCCCACCCGTGTGATGCAAGGCGACATCACCCAGGTCGCTTTCATCAGCCAGGGCGATACCGACAACATCATGCTCTTCCCCAAAGATGCACGGGAAGCCTTCGAGTTCGGCTGGCGCGCCTTCGATTACGCCGAGCGCCTGCAAACCCCCATCTTCGTGATGAGCGACCTGGATATCGGCCAGAACCAGTGGATGGTCAAGCCCTTCGAATACCCCACCGAGCCGATGGACCGGGGCAAGGTTTTGTGGGAAGAAGACCTCGAAAAATGGGAAAAAGAAGGCAAAACCTGGGGCCGCTACCTGGATGTCGACGGCGACGGCATTCCCTACCGCACCGTCATTGGCAACAAACACCCCAAAGCAGCCTACTTCACCCGCGGCACCGGCCACGACGAATTTGCCCGCTACAGCGAAGATCCTGAAGTGTGGACGCGGGTGCTCAAGCGCATCAAGAAGAAAATCGAAAACGCTCGCGAGATGCTGCCCCAGCCCGAAATCGACACCATGGAAGGCGCTGCTTTCGGCATCATCTCCTTCGGTTCCAACGACCCGGCCATTCAGGAAGCCCGCCATTACCTCAAAGAGGAAAAAGGCATCGCCACCGATTACATGCGTCTGCGGGCTTACCCCTTCTCACAAGCGGTCAAAGACTTCATCGCCAGCCACGACAAACTCTACGTGGTGGAGATGAACCGCGACGGCCAAATGCGCCAGCTGCTTCAACTGGACGTCCCCGAAATGGCCGCCAAACTGTATTCCGTGGCCAAAGGCGACGGCCTGCCCCTGACCGCCCGCTGGATCATGAACACCATCCTGGAAATGGAAGAGGAGTAATATCATGGCGAAGACAAATGCCCTCGGCCTGAGTATTGCCGATTACAAAGGTGCGCCGACCACCCTGTGCCAGGGCTGCGGCCACAACTCCATCATCAGCCAGATCATCTCCGCCGTCTTCGAAGAAAACCTGCCCCCCGAGGCCGTGGTCAAGTTCAGCGGCATTGGCTGCTCCTCCAAAGCCCCCACCTACATGCTCGGTCGCTCCTTCGGCTTCAACGGCCTGCATGGCCGCATGCCTTCCATCGCCACCGGCGCCCTCTTCGGCGACCTCTCGCTCATCGGCATCGGCATGAGCGGCGACGGCGACTCCGCGGCCATCGGCATGGGGCAATTCAAGCACATCATCCGCCGCAACATGCCCCTGGTCTACATCGTGGCCAACAACGGCGTGTACGGCCTCACCAAAGGCCAGTTCTCCCCCACCTCCGACCGCGGCCTAACCCTCAAAAAGCAGGGCGTCAACCCCTTCGAACCGGTCGACGTGTGTATGGAAGCCCTGGCTTCCAACGCCACTTTCGTGGCCCGCTCTTTTGCCGGCAACCCCAAGCAGGTGAAGACGCTCATCAAGGCCGCCATGCACCACAAAGGCCTTGCCATTCTGGACATCATCAGCCCCTGCGTCTCGTTCAACAACAAACCGACCTCCACCCAATCTTATGAGTGGGGCAAGCAGCATGAAATGCTGCTGCACGAAATGCAGTTCCTCCCCAACGCCGAGGAGATCATCCTGCAGGGCGAAATGCAGCCGGGCGAGGTGCGAGAAGTCACCATGCACGACGGTTCCGTGCTGGTGCTGAAACAGGTTGGGCGCGATTACGACCCCACCGACCGCTTTGCCGCCCTGCGCGCCCTGGAAGAATCCAAAAAGAAGCACATTTTGTTGACCGGTTTGCTGTATGTCGAGACCGACCGGCCTTCCCTGCCCGATCTGTATGAGTTGCCCGACGACATCCCCTTCAACCGGATGCCGCAGGAACGCCTGCGACCGGCACCAGAAACCATCCAAACCGTCAACGCGCTGATGTTCTAACTCACCTCATCTCCTTCACCTCCTTAAAAACCTCAAGCGCAGGCCAGGCGGTCTGCGCTTGAGGTTTCTCTGCAAAAGCCCCATACCCTTCACGCGCAGCGGCGGGGGCGTTTTTGTTTGCCTGCCCGCCTTCCCGTGCTATAATCACCCCCGTCGCGTCGCGGCAAATTTCGGCTGGAGGTTTCCCCATGTACAAAACGCACACCTGCGGCGAACTACGCGCCGAACACGTCGGGCAGGAAGTTGCCC
>CAYYRG010000061.1:0-8473 GCA_964474015.1 uncultured Anaerolineaceae bacterium
GAAAATCCCACGGCTGATGTCATTGCGAGCCTCCTGAGCAGTCGTCGAAGGGGGCGAAGCAATCCCCTCTTGATGGGAGAGACTGCTTCGGCAGGCTTCGGCGACGCTCAGCCCACCTCGCAGTGACACACCTGCAGGGATTTTTTTCGGATAGACACTAAGCGCATTCTTTCCCATCCTTGTTTTGTGAGGCGCAGCATCGTGGTTTCCAAAGTCAAACAGTGGCGAGATTTCTGGACACTTCCTTCCTCATACAGTGACCTCATGCAGGCGCTGGGGGCGACGATTATCGGCTTGCTCAGCGCCGCGGGCGTCCTCTTTTTCAAGCAAACCATTCGCTGGATTCACACCCTGCTCTGGGTAGATGGCGCGGGGCTGCTGGTGCCGCATACCGGCCGCTGGGTGCTGTTGTTGGTGCCCGCAGTTGGCGGTTTGGTGGTGGGGCTGATTCGCCTGTGGTGGCTGAGTGAAGAGCGCCACCACGGGGTGGCTTCGGTGATGGAAGCCGTAGCCCTCGCGGGCGGTCGCCTGCGCTACAAAGAAACGCCCCTCAAAGTGCTGGTTTCGGCCATTTCCTTAGGCAGTGGCGCGTCGGTGGGGCCGGAAGACCCCAGCGTGCAAATTGGCGCCAGCATTGGCTCCTTCTTCGGTCAGAAGTTCCACATGTCGGACCAGCGCACGCGAGTATTTGTGGGCGCGGGCGTGGCTGCGGGCATCGCGACGGCTTTCAACGCGCCCATCGCGGGCGTTTTCTTCGCGGTGGAAATCATCTCGGGTGATTTCTTCATTTCCTCCTTTGGCATGATTGTGCTCAGCGCCGTGATGGCGGCCGTGCTCACCCGCGCTCTCGTTGGCCCGCAGCCGGCTTTTCCCATCCCGCTCTACACCTACCACGGGCCGATGGATTTGCCCTTCTACCTCGGCCTGGGGTTGCTGGCTGCGCCGGTGGCTTTGCTTTACATTCAAGCCATTTACTGGGCGCATGACTTCTTTCACCACCTCAAACTGCCCAAATGGCTCTCGCCTGTGCTCATCGGCCTGCTCATCGGTGCGGTGGGGCTTTATTACCCCCAAATTCTGGGCGATAGTTACGAAGCCGTGGGCGACATTCTCAACGGGCGTGAAATGGTGTTGGGGGCGCTGGTCATTCTGGTTTTCCTGAAAATCATCTTCACGGCGCTTAGTTTGGGGGCGGGCTTTATCGGCGGCGTGTTTGCCCCTTCCCTCTTCCTCGGCGCGGCCCTGGGCGGCGCTTACGGCCTGGCGATGGAGCACCTCTTCCCCAGCCTGCACCTTGTGCCCTCGGCGTTTGCCCTCGTCGGCATGGCGGCGGTGCTGGCCGGCACGGTGCACGCACCGGTCACGGCCATCATGCTCTTGTTCGAGATGACCGACGACTACCATATCGTGCTTCCCTTGATGTTTGCGGTGACCGTGAGCATTTTGGTGAGCCAATACTTCCAGCCCGAATCGGTCTATTCGTTAGGGCTGGTTCGTGATGGGCTGCGGTTGCGGCGCGGTCGTGATGTCGACGTGCTGGAATCCATCAAGGTCAAGGAAGTGATGGAACCCCGGCCGGTCACCATTCGCGCCAACATGCCGCTACTCACCGTGAGCGCCATGTTCGACCAGTTCCACACCCACGGCCTGCCGGTGGTCGATGACGATGGCCGCCTCATCGGCATTATCACCCTGCAAGATTTGCAGCATGCCCTGGCCGAAGACCCCGAAAACCCCCAGCGCACGGCAGGCGAGGTGTGTCGCAAACGATTGGTGGTGGTGTATCCCGAAGAGAGCATCAAAGACGCCTTGCACAAGATGAGCGTGCACGAAATCGGGCGTTTGCCCGTGGTTGACCCGTCTCACCCCGATCGCTTGCTGGGCTGGATCAACCGGGCTTCCATCATCCGCGCCTACGAATTGGCTCTCGCCCGTCGGGCTTCCCTGGAACACCGGGGCGAACAGATGCGGCTGGAAGCCATCACCGAAGCGCCGGTGCTGGAAATGACGGTGGTGGAAGGCGCGCCGGTGGCGGGTAAAACGGTGGCCGAAGTGCCCTGGCCGGAAGGCGCGGTGTTGGTCCGCGTTCAGCGGGGGCATCAGTTGCTCATCCCGCATGGCGATACGCTGCTGCTGCCCAACGACCGGCTGACGTTCGTGGCCGAGCCGGGCGCCGTGGTCGCGTTGCGCTCGCTGGTCGAGAATAAAGCCTGACCGCCGACGCCACCGCCCGCTGGGCGCTGGGCGTTCCCCGCGAAGCCGGCGCGGCTGTTTTGTGATTTCCCGCCCTGTGGCGGTCAAAACCTGCCATCTTCTCAAAAGATGTAATATAATAACGCCGCTGATGGCATTCTGAAACTGCGAGAGAGACTTCCATGGAAACCTGGCTCCCCAATTTTGTCGACGAAGTGCAGCGTTTGCTTGGTTACAGCCCCACCACCGCCGCGGCATACGCCAGCGACATTCGCCGTTTTCTGGCTTATCTGGAGCAGCAAGGCAAAGAGGTGCCCCCTGCCAGCCTGAGCGCCGACGATGTGGTGGGCTTCCTGGCTTACGAAGTGGCCGCTGGCCGCAGCCGCGCCACGGTGCAGCGCCGGATGGCCTCGTTGCGGGTGTTGGAGCGCTGCTTGCTGCTCACCCATCGCATCGAAACCCCTTTCATGCCCGCCGAATTGCTGCTGGAAGAAACCCTCAGCCAAAGCCGTGCCCCCCGCCCCACCACCTGCCTGCGCACGGAAGACCTGCAACGGCTGTGGCAAACGCTGTTAGACTCCCCCAAACGGCAGGCCCTGCGCGACCTCGCCCTGGTGGCCTTGCTGGTCGAATGGGGCTTTCCGGTCAGCGCCTTGCTGGAAATCCATTTGCAGCACGTGGACCTGGAGCGGCGGAGCCTTTGGCTGCCCAGCCCGGCGGGCACCATGCTTTCGTGGAAACTCGAGGGCGCGTTCGGGCCGTTGAAGCGTTACCTTGAAGCGGGGCGCGATGGGCTTTCCCCGAAAGAAGGCGAAACCCATCTGTTCATCAGCCAGCAGGGGAAACCCCTTTCCCGCCAGAGTGTATGGCATAGCCTGCGCCGCTGGGGGCAGAAGGCCGGGCTGGAAGTCCCGCTCACGCCGCGCGTGCTGCGCGCCACCGCTGCCCATCGGCTGCTTGCCCAGCAGGCCTCGCCGAAGACGATTGGCCTGGCGCTGGGGCACACCAACCCCCTTTCGACCACCTTGCTGGTGCGCCGCCTGCGAACCGCGTGCGGCGATACCCCGCCGGCTGAATTGCCTACCCTCGACGCTTCTGTTGAATGACTATCTTTCCTGATGAGGTTGCTTCATGCTGCAAAAACCCGACTACTTCTCCCTGCAAGAAATTGACGCCATCGCCGCGACGGTGCGCCACCGGGCGCAAGGCTTTCAACCGCGTGTCGGGCTGATTTTAGGCTCTGGCCTGGGCGCGCTGGCTGAGGAAGCCGAGGCCGTGGCGATCATTCCGACTGCCGAGATTCCCGATTGGCCGGTTTCTACCGTGCCAGGCCACGCCGGACGGCTGGTGTTGGGGACGCTGGCCTCTCAGCCGGTGCTGATTTTGCAAGGGCGGGTGCATTATTACGAAGGCTATACCATGGCGCAAGTCGGCCTGCCGGTGCGGGTGATGCAGCGTCTGGGCGTGGAAACGCTCATCGTCACCAATGCTGCCGGGGCCGTCAACCCTGATTTTGCCCCTGGCGACCTGATGCTGATCACCGACCACCTCAACCTGATCGGCATGGCCGGGCTGAACCCGTTGCGCGGCCCTAACCTGGATGAACTCGGCCCCCGCTTTCCCGACATGAGCCAGGCTTACGACCGCGAATTGCAGGCGCTGGCGCGGCGGGTGGCCCGCGAAGCCGGCATCCTGCTGCGGGAAGGCGTTTACGCTTCGCTGGCAGGTCCTTCCTTCGAGACCCCTGCCGATTTGCGCTTCTTGCGCGGCGCCGGCGTGGACGCGGTGGGCATGTCTACCGTGCCGGAAGTGATCGTCGCCCGCCACGGCGGCACGCGGGTGCTCGGTATCTCGGGCATCAGCAACAAGGCCAACCTCGACGGCAGCACCATGACCACCCACGAAGAGGTGCTGGAGGCCGGGCGCGTCATTGCGCCCAAACTGCTGACGCTGCTGCGCGGCGTGTTGCGCGCCCTTTAACCCCCTCGTTTCCCTTCCTTTGCCGAGGCGTCATGCAACCCCTGTTGGGCTTCCTGCAAACTTACGAAACGCTCGTCTATCTTTTCCTGGGGGTGGCCTTCCTGCTCTATGCCCTGCGCACTGCTCAGGCCTACCGGCGGTTGCAAGATGCCATCTTTGGGCTGGAGCGGCAGCATGCCGAGCAGCGCTTTCGGCGCAATCTGTGGGGCATGGGGCTGACTTTCGTGGCGGCGTTGGTGGTGTTTTCCCTGGCGACTTACGTCGCTCCCTACCACAGCGCCGTGTTGCTGCCCACCCCCACCGCCAACATCCTGGCCACGCCCGGTACGGGTACGCCCCAGACCACCGCCGCAGCGCAGCAAACCACCACCCCCATCCCCCCACCGACGATCAACCCTGAGGGTTGCGTGCCTGCCAAAGTGGAAATCACCCAGCCCCAGAACGGCAAAACCATCAGCGGCGAGGTGAATATCGAAGGGTCGGCGCTGATTCCCAATTTTGGGTTTTATAAGGTGGATATTGCTCCCGTAGATCAGGCGCTCTTCCTCACCATCTTTGCCAGTCACACGCCGGTGAAAGAGGGCACGCTGGTCGAAAAATGGGATACGGCCACCATTCCTCCCGGTGATTATGTGCTGCAACTGGTGGTCGTGGACAACCAGGGTAAAGCCCTGCCACCCTGCCGCATTCGCGTTCATATTGCTCCGCCTGCATAGCGCCCACCGGCCGCGCGACATCTTCTGGCTGCCCGGCCATGTTCAGAGACCATTATGCCGCAAATCGAAATTCGCACTGCCCTGGCGACGGATATTCCCTATTTGCCCAAAATCGACCATCACAGTGTTTCGGAAACTGTGTGGAAGATGGTATGGGCAGAAAACGGCGGGCTGGGAGCCACCTTCCAGCCTGCACCGTTGCCGCGCCCGCTCAAACTGCCTTACCCCCACGACCCGCAAAACCTGCTCGATACGTGGCAGCGGCGGGGGCTGCTGCTGGTGGCTGTGCATGATGGCCTGCCCATCGGTTATCTGGTTGGTGAGCCCGGTCGCTTGCAGCACGGGCTGTGGCTGACCGACGTCGTCGTCCATGCCCCCTGGCGACGTAAGGGTATTGGCAGCGCGTTGGTGCTGAGCGCGGGGGAGTGGGGCAGCGAGCGCGGCTTGCGCCAAATGGTGCTGGAAGCCTCTTTCCGCAATGGCCCGGCCATCGCGTTTGCCCAGCACCTCGGCTTTACCTTTAGCGGCTTTCAGTATGGCTATTACCCCAACGGCGACGTCGCGCTGTTCTTCGCCTTCCCGCTGAAATAGGTCTCTGATGACTTTTACAGCGTTCCTGCGTGCCCTCAACCAGGTGCTGGCCGCGGGGATCGGCATCACGGCGCTTTCCCTGTGGCTGTATGCCCTCACTTTCAACCTGCGCAACCGGGTGACGTTCGCTTATTCGGTGGTGCTGCTGGCGGTGGCGCTCACCTTTGGGGGAGAATCGTTAGGCAGCGCGTCGGCCAGCCCTGCCCTGGCCGACCTGTGGTATCGCCTGCAATGGCTGGGAGCCATTTTGCTGCCGGCGGCTTACGTCCACTTTGCAGACGCCCTTTTGGCGACCACAGGCCGACCCTCGCGCGGGCGGCGGCGGCTTAGCGTGCGCTTGCTGTATGTTGCCGCCGGTGGGTTCGCCGTGCTGCTGGCTTCCGACCGCTTGTTGGGGCCGTTCGTGGCCAATGTGCCGCTGCCCTACCATGTCGCCACACGCTGGACGGCGCTTTTTGCCCTCTATTACCTCGGCACGATGGGCTGGGCGTGGGTCAACTTTGTGCGCGCCTATCGCCGTACGGTGGTGCGCGCCAGCCGCCGCCGCATGGCTTACCTGCTGCTCGGCGCGCTGGCTCCGACCCTGGGGGCGTTCCCTTATGCCACTTTTCTGGGCAGCCTGACCACCAGCGCTCCGCACTTTTTCTGGATGTTGGCGACGCTCAGCAATCTCTTCACCACTGTGCTGCTGGTGCTGATGGCCTACGCGGTGGCTTTTTTTGGCGTGGCCTGGCCCGACCGGGTGGTGCGGGTGCGGCTGGTACATTGGTTATTGCGGGGGCCGGTGGCAGTTTCTACCGCCCTGGCGTTGACCACTGCCGTCCGACGGCTGGGCGCGCGCTACCTCGGCCAGCCTTACACTGTGCTCGTGCCCCTGACGATGGTGCTCACCCTGTTGCTGGTCGAGCACCTTATCGGCGCAACGGCTCCCCTGTGGGAGCCGTTGTTGGGCGGCTGGCAGAGCAACCCCTTGCTCGCTGCACTGCACCGCCTGGAAGATCGCCTGTTTACGCAAGAGGACGTCGCACAGTTTTTGGAAGCCGTGCTGGCTGCGCTATGCGACCAGTTGCGCGTGCCGACGGCCTTCATTGCCGTGGTAGAAGAAGGGGATCTCAGCCTGCTGGTGGCAGTGGGGGAAGGCCCCCCGCTGCCCGAAACGCCGCCGCACCTGCTGGCCGAAGCGGCTTCCCGCCGGGCACCGCTGCGCTGGGATGGCTACCTGCTGATGCCGCTGCGCCATCGGGAAAGCGGCGCGCTGTTGGGGGTGTTGGGCTTTCCCAGTGACGCTAACCTGGATGCTGATGCCCGCGCCACCCTGCGCGCCTTAGCCGAGCGGGCTGCTTTAGCCCTGACTTACCACGCTCGCGGCCGCGCCGCCGCACACGCCCTCCAGGCCCTCACCCGCCCTGATGACTTCATCCCTCGCCTGCGGGCGGTGGCCCGTTATGACCAGCAAAAAGTGCTCGCGACCCCCGAAGAACTGCCCCCTTCGGCAGAACTGGCGCAATGGGTCAAAGACGCGCTCAGCCATTACTGGGGCGGCCCCAAACTCTCCCGCAGCCCACTGACCCGCCTTCAGGTCATCCAGCAGGCAATGGAAGACGGCCACGAAGACGCCTCGCAAGCCGTTCGGTCGGTGCTGCGCGACGCGGTGGAGCGGTTGCGCCCTGAAGGCGAGCGGCGGTTCACCACCGAATGGCTGCTCTACAACATTCTGGAAATGAAATTCCTGCAAGGGCGCAAAGTGCGGGAAGTCGCCCAGCGGCTGGCGCTTTCGGAAGCCAATTTTTACCGCAAGCAGCGCGTGGCCCTGGAAGAAGTGGTGCGGGTGTTGCTGGAAATGGAAGCCGAAGCCCGCCAGGAAAAACATCACCAACCGCCCGACGCCCCCACGCCCTGACGGCGTGACCACCCGACTACCCGACTACCCGACTACCTGACTTCCCTCATGTTCACCTACCTCGCCCATGCCTCTCCCCTGCACCGGCTCAACCCGGCGATGAAACTCGCGGCCATTGCCGTGGTGGCGCTGGCAGCCACCGCGGCCTTCGACCCTTTCATTCCGGCCATGTTGCTGATAGCCCTCTGGCTCACGGCCTGGCGTTTGGGGCGGGTGCCCTTCGTGCAAATGCTGCGATGGAGCGTGCCCCTCGCGTTATTGCCCCTGCCCATTGCGCTTTTCAACGCCCTTTACACCGACCTCAGCCGTTACGCCCATCCGCACATCCTCTGGCATTGGGGTATTTGGACTTTGAGCACCGAAGGGCTATGGAATGGCCTGGGGATGGGGTTGCGGGTGGCGGTGTTTGTCGCGGCTTCCCTGCTGTTCATTGCCACGACCGATCCCACCGACTTTGCCCTCAGCCTGGTGCAAAACCTGAAAATACCGCCCCGCTTTGGGTATGGCGTGCTGGTTTCCTATCGCTTTTTGCCGTTGCTCAGGCGGGAATATGACACCATTCGCCTGGCGCATCGGGTGCGCGGGGTGGGGGAAGGCCAGGGGCTGCGGGGGTGGTTTGAGAAAACCCGCCGTTATGCTATCCCCCTGCTGGCGGCGGCGGTGCGGAAGTCGGAACGTACCGCGCTGGCGATGGATGCCAGGGCTTTTGGCGCACTGCCAGAGCGCACCTATTATCGCCAGATGGTGGTTCGCCGCGGCGATGTGCTCTTTCTGTTGGCGTGGCTGTTTTATGTGGTGGCGGTGTATGCCTTTGCACTCCACCTGGGTCTGGCGCACCTGCAATGGGTGCCGCGGGCAGGCGGATGAGCCGTGCGATGCACCGCTGCAGCCCCGTGCAGGTTGTGTATTGCCCCGGCCTGTCAGGGCTGACAGGCCTTTTCTGTTGCTGCTGGCAGGGCTTTGCGATCATGGCCAACGCCGCCCACACTTTGCCGCGCCGACGCCGCTCTCACCATCCCCCAGCCGCCGTCAGGTGGCTTCCTTCCCTGAAGTTTGGCTTCTTGAGCATCAAAGTGGTTTGTGTAACGAATAG
>CAYYRG010000062.1:0-8298 GCA_964474015.1 uncultured Anaerolineaceae bacterium
CCTGCGCCCTTGCCAGCCTGCCCGGAATGCAGTACACTTTAGAGGGTCGTAAAGCACCTTGGGGCCGTGTCCCCCTTCATTTTCTGACGGAGTTTTTTCACTCATGAGCGACGGCAAACAAAACGCCTTGCAACAGGCGGTTTCGGAAATCACCAAACGTTACGGCGAAGGTGCCATTATGCGCCTGGGGGAAGCCCACCACCTGCATGTGGAAGCCATCCCCACCGGCTCGCTTTCGCTGGACATCGCCCTGGGCATCGGCGGCATCCCCCGCGGGCGCATCACCGAGATCTACGGGCCGGAATCTTCCGGCAAAACCACATTGTGCCTGCACATTGTGTCGGAAGCCCAAAAACTGGGCGGCATTGCGGCCTTCATCGACATGGAACATGCCCTCGACCCGCTTTACGCCGAAGCCATTGGGGTCGATGTGGATAATCTCCTCATCTCCCAACCCGACACGGGCGAACAAGCCCTGGAAATCGTCGAGACCCTGGTGCGTTCCGGGGCGGTCGATGTGATCGTCATCGACTCGGTGGCGGCGTTGGTGCCACGGGCCGAGATCGAGGGCGATATGGGCGATGCCTCGATGGGCATGCAGGCCCGCCTGATGTCGCAGGCATTGCGTAAACTCTCGGGCGCCATCAAGCAGACCAACACCGCGGTGATTTTCACCAACCAGTTGCGTCAGAAAATCGGTGTAATGTTCGGCAACCCCGAAACCACACCCGGCGGGTTGGCCCTCAAATTCTACGCCTCCGTGCGGATGGACATCCGCCGCATTCAGGCCATCAAAGCGGGCACCGAAATCATCGGCAACCGGACGCGTGTCAAAGTCGTGAAAAACAAAGTAGCCCCACCCTTCCGCCAGGCCGAGTTCGACATTCTTTACGGCGAGGGCATCTCGCGCGAAGGCGATATTCTCGACCTGGCCGTCAACTTAGACATTCTCACCAAACGCGGGGCTTACTACTCCTACGGCGATATGCGGCTGGGGCAGGGGCGCGAGAAGGTCAAGCATTTCCTGCGCGAGCATCCTGACCTGATGGCCGAACTGGAAGACCTCATCCGCGACACCCTGCTCGGCACCGAAGAAGAGCCTGTCGCCGAAAACTAAAGCGTCGCGCCACCGGCTTCCCGCCGCTGGTGCGCGCGAAACGCCGCCCGACTGCCCAGTGGGGCTGCGTTTCGTGGGCATCAGGCCCGGCATGTTGAGCGCATGGCAGTGTTCTCCCTCAACCTTTCATTCTTGCCATGCGCCGCCACGGCTGGTCAACGGAACACCGAAGCGCTGTTTGGGTAGTCGATACCGCAAAGGCGGTTTGTCTATCCTCACGAACAACCTTGCAGGCATTCCCCTTCCTTTGCCGCTTCCCCTGCGAGGCACACAACAGCAACCTCCCCGGCGGTGTCTTACCCACCGCGGGTCGGTGTTACCTAAGTATCGTCCGAAGCCGTGGCGCGTGCCACGGCTTTTTGCATGCCCGCGAGGGCAATCATGGCACCGAAAATCACCGCCATTACGGCGCAACAACGCCACCCCCAGCGGGTCAACATCTACCTTGACGGCGAATTTGCCTTTGGACTGGCCCGCATCGTGGCGGCCTGGCTGCAGGTGGGGCAGGAACTCAGCGAAGAGGAAATCGCCCGCCTGCGCGCCGCCGACGCTCGCGAACAGGCCTACCAGCGTGCTTTGCGCTACCTCGGTTACCGCCCGCGCACGGAGGAAGAAATTCGCCGTTACCTCCGCCGCCGCGACGTGGCCGAGGAAGACATCACCGCCGTGCTGGAACGGCTGCGCGACCTGGGGCTGGTGGACGACCTTGCCTTTGCCCGCGCGTGGGTGAACGACCGCACCACCTTCCGCCCGCGCGGCCGCCGCGCCCTGCGCGCCGAAATGCGCCAGAAGGGCCTCTCCGAACAGGCCATCGCTCAGGCGCTGGAACCTGTGGATGAGGTTGCCCTGGCGGAAAGCGCGGCCCAAAAAGCCCTCCGCCGTTATGGTGGGCTTCCGTGGCCCGAATTCCGGCAGAAAATGAGCGCCTACCTGGCGCGGCGCGGCTTCCCTTACGAGATCGTCAGAGAAGCCGTGCTCAGGGCGTGGCAGCAATGCCATCCCGATGTTCCCTCGGCTGCCGATGCCGGGGTTCCCTTAGACGACGAGGAAACGCCATGCATGGACTAACCGCTTTCATCACGCTCTTTGTTGTATTCCTGGTGGCTCTGGCCGCAGGTATTGCCCTCGGCTACACCTGGAAAGCCCGTGCCGACAAGCGCCACCTGGCCGATGTAGCCACCGAGGCCGAACGCATTTTGCAACAGGCCCGGGACGAAGCCCGCGAAATCGTGCTTCACGCCAAAGACGAAGCCCTGGCCACCCGCCAGGAGGCTGAAGAGCACCTCAAACAGGCGCAGCGAGAACTCCGCCGGGAAGAAGAACGCCTGCAGCGCCGCCGCCAGGAACTCGACCGGCGCGCCGAAAACCTGGAACGCCGCGAGCAAGCCCTCAACAAGCGCCAGAGCGCCCTCGACAAGCGCGCGAACGAAGTCGAGCGCCTCTATCGCGAGCAATCGGAACAGTTGCAGCGCATCGCCCAAATGACCGCCGAAGAAGCCCGCCAGCAACTGCTGGCCGAGGTCGAGCAAGAAGCCCGCGCCGACATGGCGCGCATCATCCGGCAGGTTGAAACCGAAGCCAAAGAAGAAGGTGAAAAACGCGCCCGCCGCCTGATTGCCTTAGCCATCCAGCGAGTGGCTTCTGAGCATGTTTCCGAAATCACCACCTCGGTGGTGCCGCTGCCTTCCGACGATATGAAAGGCCGCATCATTGGCCGCAACGGGCGCAACATCCGCGCCTTCGAGCAAGCCGCGGGCGTTGACGTCATCGTCGACGACACCCCCGAAGCCGTCACCGTCTCGTCCTTCGACCCCGTGCGACGGGAAATTGCCCGCCGCGCCCTGGCTAAACTGGTGCTCGATGGCCGCATCCACCCAGCGCACATCGAAAAGGTGGTCGCCAAAGAACGCGAAGAGGTCGAGCGCATCATCATGGAAGCCGGCGAAGAGGCCGCCTACGAAGCCGGCGTCGCCGGGCTGCACCCCGACGTGCTCAAGACCCTGGGACGGCTTAAATTCCGCACCTCTTACGGCCAGAACCAGTTAGACCACGCCATCGAAACCGCCAAACTGGCCGCGGTGATAGCCGCCGAACTGGGTGCCGACGTCGAAGTGGCCAAAGCCGGCGGCCTGCTGCATGATATTGGCAAAGCCATGGACCACAACCTGGAAGGCACCCACGCCCTCATCGGCGCGGAATTCCTGAAACGCTACGGCGTCTCGCCCAAAGTGATCAACGCCGTGGCCGCGCACCACCACGAAGTCGAGCAGGAAAGCGTCGAAGCCATCATCGTGGAAGCCGCCGACGCCATCAGCGGTGCCCGCCCCGGTGCACGGCGGGAAAGCCTGGAAGACTACCTCAAGCGGGTACGCGCCCTCGAGGAAATCGCCAATGCCTTCAAAGGCGTGAGCGAAAGCTACGCCCTGCAAGCCGGGCGCGAAATCCGCATCATCGTCCGCCCCGAAGACATCGACGACCTGGAAGCCGCGCGCCTGGCGCGCGACATCGCCAAAAAGGTGGAAGAAAACCTGCACTACCCCGGTCAAATCAAAGTGACCGTCATCCGCGAAACCCGCGCGGTGGACTACGCCAAATAGCCTCACGCAAATCCAGCAGGGCGGGTTGCCAGCCAACCCGCCCTGTTGCTTACCGGGAGGAAGCCATGCCCACCAAACCCATGCTGCCCATCCATCCCTGGCTGACGACGCAGCGGGTGGCGTTTGTGCCGGGGGAAAACACCAGCCCCCTGGCACAAGATGTGCTCGCGGGGCTGCGCTCCGCCTTCCGCACCTTAGGCCACCGCATCGACGACCCACCCCGCCCAGACACCAACCTCATCTTCACCACTGCGCCCTTCGGCGAGCCGCTCAACTGGCGGCAGGCGCTGATGTTCACTGCCCGACGGCGCTTCGGCCTGCAAACCACGCCGACCGTGATCACCGTGGTCACCGTGACGCCTCAGCGTTTCCGGGCCGCGCTGGACCATCTGGCACGCGCCCTGTCTCGCGAAACCCCGCGTCCCGAAGATTTCGCCTACCCCGGCATGGCCCCTCAGGCCTACCGCACCCTCATCGAGCAAGGGCGCCGCGGCGGCCCCCTGCTCGCCCTCGAGCGGGTCGTGCAGGCGCAGGCCAAAGGGCTGCGCATCATCCTCGCCGTGGGAGAAGACCGCCCACACGCAGCCTACCTCTTCGACCTGGTAGGGGCCTACCCCCGCATCCCTTTCACCCACCCCGACACCTTTTATACCGAAATTGCCCTGCGGCTGGTCACCGCGGTCAGCGCCGAAGAAGTGACCGACCATGAAGTCATCCCGCCGCCGATCCCCGCCGAGGCCTGGCAGCGCGCCGAAGCCCCCCAGGCGATGGTGCGCGCCGGGGCAGCCTTCGGCCAGCGCCGCTTTTTCACCCAAATGGTGCGCATCAACGACCTGGTCGCCGTGCCAGCATTGGAAGCCAGCATTTCCGAGCAATACAGCGAAGGCTGCTTCGCCACCTGGGAGCCGACCTTTCCGGGGCTGGTAGCCACCATCACCGGCAGCGCCCGCCCTGTGGCCAAAGACGCCCTCACCGAAGACGAACTGGCCGTCATCGTGGGCGTGCGCCCCGACCGCAAAGGGGCGTTGGTGCGCCGCGTCGAGGGCCTTCGTAACGACCCGCCTTCCTCGGAAGCCGTCGAACTGTTCGCCATCGACGAACCCCTGCCGCGCGTGCGCTGGCAGGGCTACGAAGTGCCCGTCGTGCGCTCCAAACTGCACGGCCACCGCGGCGTGGCTTCCTACGACCCCGCCGTGGTGGAATTTGCCCCCATGAGCGCGGCCTACCACCACTTCCCGGTTTCCTGTGCAACGCGTGCTCAGGCCGAGGGCATCGTCGAAGCCTTCCGGCGCGCCGAAACCCTGCGCAACCCCGCCGACCCGCGCACCTTAGCCTTCACCATCATCCCGGGGCACGGCATGGTGGTGGTGGAAAAATGGGTGCCGGGCAAGGCCCCCTTCCAGGCCATTTGGGAAGCGATGGACAGCGGCGCGCTGGAAATCAGCCCCCGCGTGCCGCAGGGGCCGCACCATGACGAGCCCCGCGACGGGCGCATGGTCATCGTCGAGGAGGCCTGAGTGCCATGCTAACGCTTCTGACGGCTGGCGAATCACACGGGCCGGGCTATGTGGCCATTCTGGACGGGCTGCCCGCAGGTCTGCCGCTGCCCGCGGCGGTGATCGACCGCGAACTGGCCCGCCGCCAACAGGGTTATGGCGCGGGACCGCGCATGAAAATCGAGCGCGACCGGGTGCGCATTGTGGGCGGCGTGCTGGAAGGCCACACCACTGGCGCGCCGCTGGGGCTGTGGCTGGAAAACCGCAACCACACCCAATGGGCTGGCAAAGCCGTGCCGCCGATGACCGTGCCACGCCCCGGCCACGCCGACCTGACCGCGGCGCTCAAGTACGGCTACCACGACCTGCGCCCGGCATTAGAGCGCGCCTCGGCACGGGAAACCGTGGCCCGGGTGGCCGCTGGGGCCGTGTGCCGCCACCTGCTCGCGCAGTTCGGCATCCGCATCGGCGGCTACGTGCGCGCCATCGGCCAGGCCAAAGCCGACCTCGACCCTGCCTTCCCGCTGGACGAACGCGCCCAGGCCGCCGAAACCAACGACGTTCGCGCCCCCACGCCCGAAGCCGCAGACGCCTTCCATGCCGAAATCCAGGCCGCCATCCAGGCGCGCGACACGGTGGGCGGCGTGGTCGAAGCCTTCGCGCTGGGCGTGCCGCCTGGCCTGGGCACCCACGTGCACTGGGAACGCCGCCTCGACGCCCGGCTGGCCGCGGCCCTGATCAGCATTCCTTCGGCCAAAGGCGTAGAGATCGGCGAGGCTTTTGCCAACGCCCGCCGCCGCGGCACCCAGGCCCATGACGCCATCGCCATCGCCCCCGACGGCAGCCTGCAACGCCCCACCAACCGCGCCGGCGGCCTGGAAGGCGGCATCACCAACGGCCAGCCCGTGGTGGTGCGGGTGGCTTTCAAGCCCATCGCCACCACCCTCACCCCCCAGCCCAGCGCCGACCTGCACACCGGCCAGCCCGCCGAAACCCGCTACGAGCGTTCCGACTTCTGCCATGTGCCGCGGGCGGTGCCCATCGTCGAGGCCGCGCTGGCCTTCGTGCTTGCCGACGCCCTGCTCGAACGCCTGGGCGGCGACACCTTAGCCGAACTCCAGGCCCGCTTTGCCGCCCTGCCCCATCTGCATCGTGACGCCTTCCCCCTCGACGGGCAACCACACACCTTCTGGCCGCCTGAGCCGTAAACGCCCGCCTGCCAAACGCCCCCTTTCGCCATGAAATACTTCCTCTACGGCCCTCCCGCTTCCGGCAAAAGCACCTTAGGGCGCGCCCTGGCCGCCGCCTGGGGGCTGCCCTTCGTTGACCTCGACGCCCGCATCGCCGCCACAGCCGGCAAGCCCATCCCGCGGATTTTCGCCGAAGAAGGCGAGCCTGCTTTCCGCCGCCTGGAAAGCGAGGCGCTGACCGCGGTGACGCAGCAGCCAGGCGACGCGGTGGTGGCTTTGGGCGGGGGGGCGTTGCTCGACGCGGCCAATCGCCGCCGGGCCGAAGCCAGGGGCCAGGTGCTGGTGCTGGAAGCCGCCCCGGAAACCCTGCTCGCCCGCGCAGAAGCCGCCCAAGGGAAGCGCCCCCTGCTGGCCGGTGATTCCCCCGCGGCTCGCGCCCGCCGCCTGCAGGAACTCCTGGCCGCCCGCGAGGCGCACTACCGCAGTTTCCCCCGTCGCCTTTCCACCGACGGCGTTTCACCCGAAGAGGCCCTGTGGGAAGCCCAAATCCGGCTGGGGCGCTTTCACCTGCGGGGCATGACCTCGCCGTGGGCGCCCGCAGGCTATACCGTGGCTGTGCAGCCGGGGGTGCGGCGGCGGGTGGGGGCATGGCTGCGCGCCGCGGGGCTGGAAGGCCCGGTGGCACTGGTCAGCGATACGACCGTGGCAGCCCTGCACGCCGACGACGTCCAGGCTGCTCTTGAAGCCGCTGGCTATCGGGTCGTGCGGCTGCTCTTCCCTGCGGGCGAAGCCCACAAAACCGTGACCACCGTGCAGCGCCTGTGGGAAGGTTTCCTGCAAGCCGGGTTGGAACGCGGCAGCACGGTGGTGGCCCTGGGCGGGGGCGTGGTCGGCGACCTGACCGGCTTCGCCGCGGCCACCTACATGCGCGGCGTGGCGTGGGTCAACCTGCCCACCACGCTGCTGGCAATGGTCGACGCGGGGCTGGGCGGCAAAACCGGCGCCGACCTGCCCGCCGGAAAAAACCTGGTGGGGGCTTTCCACCCGCCCCGCCTGGTGCTGGCCGACCCCGAGGCGCTGCAAACCCTGCCCAACGCTGAGTTCCGCAACGGCATGGCCGAAGTGGTCAAACACGGCGTCATCGGCGACCCCGCGCTGTTTGCCCTTGCCGCCCGCGGCGCGCGGGAAGCCATGACCGCTGAAGTGGCGCGCGGCATGGCGGTGAAAATCCGCATCATCGAGGCCGACCCCTACGAAGGGGGGCAGCGGGCCGCGCTCAACCTGGGGCATACCATCGGCCACGGGGTCGAGGCGGCCTCCGGCTTCCGGCTGCGGCATGGCGAGGCCGTGGCGGTTGGCATGGTGGCCGAAGCCCGCCTGGCCGCCCGCTTAGGGCTGGCTTCCCCAAACCTGGCCGAAGAAATCGCCGCCGTCCTGAAGGCATGGCGACTGCCCACCGCCATTCCTGCCGGGCTGGACACCGAGGCCATCTGGCAGGCCATGCGCCACGACAAGAAAAAGGCTGCCGGGAAATTGCGCTTTGCCCTGCCTGTGCGCGTGGGCGAGGTGCGCGTGGGCATCACGGCGCCAGAAGAGGAAGTCCGCGCGGTGTTGCCGCGCGCGGACGCAAAGTAGCACAAGTTTCACCTTGCGCGGGAAACCAGGCAGCAGACGGCGTGCCACCCTCACCCCTTTCCCTCTCCCGCTGGGAGCTGAGTTTTACCCATATTTTGGCAACGGTGGCCGTCGGCTATCCGAGGCTTTGCGGGTACAAGCATTTCGTCTTCACTCGGCGCCAGCGCCCCCTCCTCGCCCTTCGGGAGAGGAGGGGGATGGGGGGAGGTGAGGGCGTTATCCGCACCTTTGGCATATTTGCCCTCACCCCCGCCCCCTCTCCC